>JADGCN010000162.1:1913-7511 GCA_015228975.1 Magnetococcales bacterium | reverse complement strand
GAAAGCGGGGATCCAGAAGCTACAAACGCCGAGCTGGAAATGTGACAAAGTAGAACTAATAAACAATTAATAATTCCCAGGATGGAATGATAGTGACGGCCTTAATATGTCCAATCGCTCACAAAACATCATCATTATAGCCCTTGCAATCGCCTTGAGTGAGGGGGCGATCATGGTGCTGATGTCTTATTTTGGCAGTTCAAATAATTATTCATTTATTGACGAAATATTACGAAGCCTGATCGATCCATCTCTCCTGACAATATTATCTATTTCAATTATCTACTTTTTTGTAGTTAAACCCAACAATACCGACAACAAACTTTGCTTTCCAATACAATCCAGCCTTCTAAGGCTTGGGATGATCGTATTTATTAACGAACTTTTTATAATGACGATTCTTTATTGGCTGCAAAACGACCTATCTGATTTGCAAACCGATATTATTGACGCAATCGCTGTTACAGCATTAAGCACCCCATTGATTGATCATTGGGTATTGCAGAGATGTCATTCCAACCATTCAGTAAATTTGGGTATTGAAAGATCTCCGTATATATTTATCATCTCAATAGCAATCATACTGGCATCTCTGGTTTTCACCGTTATGGCAGGAATTGAAACACTGTCCGGACTGCGCGCTTTTATTGGAGCGGAAGGCTTGTGGTCGAAAAGTCAAAAAGGAGCGGTTATTGATCTGATTCAATATGCATCAACACGCGATGAGCAAGAATTTGTAGCATACAAAGAATTTATAAAAATCCCCCTTGGGGACAAACAGGCTCGATTGGAACTTGAAAGAAAAAATGCCGATCTTGAGGTGGCCTATAGGGGATTGATTCAAGGAGGCAATCATCCTCGGGATGTGAAGAACATGGCCTACCTTTTTAGAGAATTTCGTAATTTTGAACAAATCGATCAATCTGTTGCCATCTGGGCTCAAGCCGATAATCTGATTGAAAAATTGGAAGAACAGGCTGTAAAACTGCATCAATTGATATCTGGAGCTGGTCACTCCTCACACGTAGAGGTTCATAATATACTTGTCGAAATCATGCGAATCGACCATCAATTAACCATTCTTGAAAATAATTTTTCCTCAACACTTGGCGAAACTTCCAGATGGGCAAATAAGTTGCTCTTCTTGTTGATGAGTGGGGGTACTGCCGCTGTCCTCATCATTTGTGTTTGGCTTATTCTCTTTACCGGCAGAGTTTTTGGAAAATTGCAATCGAATAACGATGACCTGATGATCATGTCCCTGGACCTGAAAAAGCACTCCAGCGAGTTGGAAGAGATGGTGTTGGCTCGCTCCAAGCAGTTGGTTCACGCGGAACGATTGGCCACTTTGGGCACCTTTTCCGCAGGAATGGCCCATGAAATCAACAATCCCAATTCGTTCATCCTGGGAAATATTGATTTCCTCAAACAATACTGGGGCATCGCACGCCCCATTCTTCAAGAACACCAAAAACAGGACACGACCGGCCGGGTGGGGTTCTTTATTAATGAAGTAGAAGAAACTTTGGAAGGGATGCGGGATGGTTGTATGAGAATCTCAAAAATTGTCGATAGTCTCAAGGGCTACTCCCGCGGTGGCATGGAAACGGATAAAGTGGAGTGCCGCTTGATAGAACCTATCTCCGATGCCCAATATTTGTTGCACCATCGTTTGAAAAAAGGTTTCACTTTTTCGATGGATGTGCCAAACGACCTGTTATTGGTCTGTGATCGACAACAGATAAGTCAGGTATTTGTCAATCTTTTCAATAATGCCATGGACGCCCTGGAAACCATGGGCGACCATTATGACAAACAAATCCATGTCACGGCTACCACCCTGGATAATCACATATGGGTGCGGGTCACCGACAATGGTCCCGGCATCCCCGAAGAAGCCGAAGGCCGGATATTTGATCCTTTTTACACATCCAAAGGCAAAACCAAAGGAACCGGCCTCGGGCTATCCATCGTCCATGGAATCATCGAGGACCACGCGGGGCAAATCACCGTCTACTCAACGTCAACCAGGGCCCAGGGTGCTGAGTTTTTGATCATATTACCCGACCGGGATACCTATCTTAAAATTCAAAAGTCGCGGAAACGCAACTATAATCCATAAACAAAAAAAATTACCTTCGCAACATGTTAAGCACCCGATGCGTCAATCCTACGCAGCTCTTGTTACCTGGAATAACCCATCTATTTTCGTTGGCAATGACAAAATTGACCACTTCCTGTCCCTTGAAAAACTCCCTTAACTGAATATCCTCGGAATTGACATGATTGATCAGCCAATTAAAAAGAAATACAAACATATCATAGATATATGAGCTATCCTCATTACGAATAATATTCCTCATTCTCATAAACTCATGAATAAATTTTTCATGTCTTTTTTTATGGGAAATATAGCCTGGATAGTTGACAAATACCATGAATTCTTCTTCGGCGCTAAAATGGGAAAACATGATTGATCGGATATGGTCCGATACAATACTAAAACTCTTTACAACACGCTCATCGTTGCTATCATGGGAATGGATGGTCATGCATTCTGCCATGAGTAAAATGGCATCCGCGAGACCCTGATGATGGCGATCAAAAATGGGAATGCCAATACTCTGAAATCTCTTGTAAAGCATATTGTATGTCATGGCAACGTCATCTCTCCCCACGCCCCAACCCAGCCACCGGATGAAAAACACGATGGATATAATGCAGAATTGCGACAATCTGTTCATCGGAAAGCACCGATTTCCAGGCCGGCATCGAAGTACCTGGTATACCCTCGCGAAGTGTCATCAATAACGTTGTCGCCGTTTGTCCAGACATAAATGTCGTGTCGGTAAGATTACGCGGGTGCGGCTCCAGAAACCGGCCAATCCAATTCTTACCCGTGCCATCCGCAGCATGGCAAAAGGCGCAATTTTTTTGGAAAAGAGTCTCCCCCATCCGTTCCTCCGCAGTCAAATCGGCCACAACGACCGGCCGGTCATGAACGGCATAGATCGAGGCCCCACTCACCCCATCCAGTTGGCCCACCGTTTCCGGAGTGACCCCGTTACGGGGAAAAGAGACCGGTCGCGATTCCCAAATTGGCCCCTCCTCCATGACCCGCGCACGATCATGGCAGGTAATGCAAGCCGAAAAAAAGAGTTGCTTACCCGCACGCTGCCCCACCGTCAGTTGATCATCAGGCGTATCCAGCGCTAATTCTCCCGTCGCAAACGGAAAAGCCTCGGCATACCGTTCATGATTGTCCCAACCATTGGCCTCAATGTGGTAACGCGTATTGGGAGCGTGGTGAATCATGAACTCCCAACGGACAAAATCAGCCACGGCACTGATTTCATCCTTGTCGAGAATAGTGCCAAACCCCGCCATCGCACTCCCGGAAACACCGGAAGTAATAGCTGTAATCATCCTTTCAAGAGGAAGACTTTCAGGCGATGTTGTTTGAAAATTTCGTGGTTTGGGTGATAGGTAACTGCTGGCCAATGTTCGTGCATCGCCAGAGTAACCATGACAAAAATAGCAGCGAAAATTATAAATCTTTCGCCCCAGTTCATGACGTTGAACATCCAGGCGACGCTCCGTACCAACAGGATTTTCTTGTCCCGTCACCACGGTTGCGCTTTCAACCCCCTGAGCAATAGCCAGATGGTTGACCATGAAACACAACCCAATCGTCAGTGCCGCCCGCAATACCACGATCTGATTCCGATCAATTAAAATAGAGCATCACCAGGACCAACAAACATCTCTTCCTGAAAGCAGTGGATCACCGCTACTCACCCCTTTTCAAGTCTTTATCATCAGTTCCAGGTTTCTCAGGTTTCTGATCGTGTCCCGGTTTGATAAAGGTGAGAAAAACATATTCACCAACATTGGCGATTTCCTGGGGAGACAAAACCTTTTCCCAGGCGGGCATTTCGCTGCGAACTTCCCCTTTAGCAATCGCCTCGAACAACCGCGGCCGATTGTACTTATGCTGCGAGGACGGATGGCGGAAATTACGTGGCTTGGGTTCGATAAATTCCGACCTCGGGCCGCGACCATCCCCATTCTTACCGTGACAGGTAGAGCAATTGGCCAGATAAAAACGCATCCCCCATTCCGGGTCTCCCGTCAAATTCTGGGGCATGGGCTCTCGCATGGCTTCCAGATTCAACGATCCCTCATTCTCTTCCTCCGCCAACACATTCCCATTTCCCACCGTGTCAGCCTCTTTGACATGCAGCTTCTCCCCACCCGGAAACAGGAAAGCGTTGCGAATATAATGCACAACCTCTTGAATTTCCGTATCCGTCAAACGGCCTGACCATGCAGGCATGGCCGTTTCCGGGCGACCGAATCGCACCGAAAACAACATCCGTTCCAGAGAAAGTTCCTGACGTGCCTTGTCATTGGTGAAATTGCGTGGCGAAGGATTCAAACCACTTTGCGCCCACACGGCTGTTTCTCCACTATCCCCATGACACACCGAACAATGTTGGGCAAACAAACGCCGACCCGGGCTCGCATTCGCCGAACGAACAGATGGCATGAGCCGATCCTGGATATAATCAACAACACCCATGATTTGGGCTTCCGTAAGAATGCGATCCCAACCCGACATGGCCGTCCCAGGACGCCCATTCCGTATCGATTGAATCATCCGATCCCGAGTCAGCTCCACCAAACCGGAAGGATCCGTAAATTTTCGCGGAGGCGGATCCATTCCTGCGGATAGCGCCGTACTGCCCTCCCCCTTGCGCCCATGGCATGATGCACAATATTTCTGGTATAATTCCTGGGAAGAAGGTTCCGTTGCCCAAGCCGACAAAATCGGCTGAAAAAAAACGAAACCAACAAAGATAAAAAATGACAACACGATCTTTGTCCGATGTGTGTTTCCTCTCGAAACAGCCTCTGTCATGGGTCAATCTCGCTGTCAATTTGAACTGAACAAATGTTGATACATGGACCATAACACGATTGGCAAACACAATTCCATCTCAATACCAAGGTGTCTTGGAGAAGCAAAATAAATCAATACTTGTTTGTGCGGCAATAAAAACGTCCCCCCGTCCGATACGACTCAAGCCCGTACAGCAGAGCCAATTGATTTATTGGACTCTCCAAGCTGCTTCGTGACGCAAAACATCCCTCCAACCGGAAAGCCGGATCGAAAATCATTCTCTCCGGCTCCCGTAACCCCTGTCCGCGCCAGTTGGTGACCCCTTCAGCACCTACCTGATTACGGTTGGCCAAGCCTTTTCATCTTGGCGTCCTTTCTAAGTTGAACGCCACTGTTATTGCCCTCAGCAGGCTTTTCTGAGTCGGATACCTGAAGATTGGGTGCAGGTAGCTGGGGAGCCGCCGACACAGCAGGTTGTGTAGCTTCCGATGACGACGAAGCCTTCGGCGCTGCAGGCGCTTGCGCCGGGGGTGAAGCTGTTGGCGATTGTGCCGCAGGCGTCGCAGCCGATGGCTTGGGATTGGTAGATTGTCCAGACCCAGCAGGTGACGTGGCAGCATCCTTGGAATTGGATGTTTTTTCTGGATTGGCCGTTTCCTTGGCTGCCTTATCCGGGTTGGCCGTTTCCTTGGCTG
>JADGCN010000162.1:0-1813 GCA_015228975.1 Magnetococcales bacterium | reverse complement strand
TCTGGATTGGCCGTTTCCTTGGCTGCCTTATCCGGGTTGGCCGTTTCCTTGGCTGCCTTATCTGGATTGGCCGTTTCCTTGGCTGCCTTATCCGGGTTGGCCGTTTCCTTGGCTGCCTTATCCGGGTTGGCCGCTTCCTTGGCTGCCTTATCCAGATTGGCCGTTTCCTTGGCTGCCTTATCCGGGTTGGCCGTTTCCTTGGCTGCCTTTTCCGGGTTGGCCGCATCCTTGGGCGTCTTGGAAGGACGCATTTTACTCAGGGTTTCATAGGCTTTTCCCAGGAAACCGTCTTTGGTATTCAATGATATGGGACGGTAAATGTCTACCTTGTGGTAACCTTGATCAACCATGTAAACCCGTCCATCTTCATCAACGGAAATCATGGCGGGAAGAAGGTATTTGGCCCGTTCTGTTTCCTTGCCTCGGTCCCCTACAAAAAGAAGAAGTTGCCCATCCTTGTTAAAGATTTGAAAATTGCCATGGGAGGCATCGGAAACGTACAAATTGTTTTGGCTATCGGTAGCAATCCCCTTGGGACGGGCAAACTGACCAAGATGTCGTCCCACCTCACCAAATTTTTTTACAAAGGTACCATCCTGTTTAAAAACCTGAATCCGGAAATTGCCGCCATCGACAACGTAAAGCATCCCATCCTTGCCAATCGTGGCATCGCGCAGCAGGTTGAATTCGCCATCACCATCGCCACGACGGCCGATATCATACAGAAAATTTCCATTAATACCATCATAAACACGGATGCGGTGAAATTCCGGCTTGCTGCGTGGTCCGGCGGTATCGACCGCAAAAACCCGCGTTCCCTCAGGATTGACAGCAACAGAGGAAGGGTGTTCAAACTCTTCCCTTTTCCCGATGCTACGCAAAAATTCACCCTCATTGGTATAGACCATGATCCGCTTGGAGGTGGAATCCATAACGTATAGATTACCTTTCGCGTCCAAACTGAGTCCCATGGGTTTCATCAGGGTACCCGTTTCTTTTTTACCAATTTCGGTAAACAGACCGCGTGCGGGATCAAAGCGCATTACAGACCGATGAACGGTATCGGAGACAAAAACCACCCCCTTATACACAGCGACACCGTAAGGTTTGCCAAGAACCTCACCGGAAACTTCCGATTTTCCCGCAAGCATGGATTTTAATTCCGAAGTCGCGGTACTTTCCTTGGGTTGACTGTCGGCACTGCTGAAAATGCTGCGCTCGTAAGCAAAACGGGCCTGATCGGGTGGGCTGGGAAAGACGAGTTCCGGTAAATCGCCCCCTCCCTTGGGGGTCGTAACGCACCCCGACAGCACTAAGTGCAGAACAGCACATGCCAGCAGGATCCGTAAAAAAAACGAGTACATCATAGGGTAACCTCCTGATACCTCCTTAAGGACCAAACCACAGCTATCTTGAAGGATTCGTAGTTTTTGCCATCCCTGCCCCCGATTGAAACATGAGAGGACAGACTTCCGCGAGAATCCGGGGAACTTTCCCACCCTTTTCCGACTCCCAGTAAGAACCTGCCATCGAATACTGCATCTGGAGCGGAAATGGCGATGGAAAACCACCTATCTCGCGTTGGTTGCGGTTTCGATGCAAACAGTATACCCTCCAGGTAAGAAAATCAAAGTCAAAACCTTAACACGAACAGCCCCATTCCCTTTACAAACATTAAAGCAGATATAACAATAATTCCCAAAAAAATCTGCAGGTACCTGTCCCTTCCGATTGGTCCATCCGGCCGGCACTGGGTGCCTACCGTTCCAAACCCAGTCACGAGGCAAGCCTATCCGACGAAATTCTTGCCTTT
>JADGCN010000161.1 GCA_015228975.1 Magnetococcales bacterium | reverse complement strand
TTGGTAGCCATTGTATGTAGCTTATCAAACAAAGGAAAATGTCCGATTCCAACTGGATCAAAACATTTCCTGGAACATTTTCCAAACATCGTCAAAGGTTACAGCCTGCGTCATGGCACTTTCTCCTGCTATCACGGCATTGTCAACCTCAGGTTACCCGGTTACTCCAATTTGTGGAACCATTTTTTCAACCAGGGCATCCGATTGCTTTTTTGGAAAGGCAATCGCAATTATCGACAAAAATGGATAAGATTGTCACGATCCGTCTCGGCGTTCATCCGGTAGCGGTGCATCCGGGTGCCTCCATTTTTCCATGCCCTATCGATACACAAGAGTATCCCGGTTATGCCTTGGTCAAAGAAAATATTAATCTTCGGTGGCCGGTACGCCACAGAAAATCCTTACCGTGAATTATTGGTCAAAAAAAAACTGGAAGAAAAAGGCTTTACCACCTTGTTCGCCCTCCCAGGATTCCGTTTGAACAAGGCCGGCTACCACGAAAAACAACGTAACGAAGCCCCTTTCCAGCGAGAAAACGCTGTCTTGATCGACAATGAGCAAGACTTTTATACCGCAGTACGCCAATGCGATGCCGTCTTATTCAGCACGTGGCGTTCCTATCTTCCGTTAACACAAATGGCCCGATCCCTGGGACGGCCAACAGCCAACTTTTGCGCCACCAATGGCATCGATTATTGGTCGCACGGGGTCGATTGTTGCCTGATCCGCAGTCCCTACACCCACAGAATGCTCATCCATGAGCACGAAAATAGCGGCCATACCCTCCCCCCGGAAAATCGTATCGCGCTCGTTGGCAGCGTACAATACGAATACCTGGATTCTGTTGCAGCCCATCTGGTCCCGACAAAAGAAGCATTTTATCGCCGGTACAACCTGGACCTATCACGGCCACTCGCAATCCTCTTTCCCAAAGGGATTCAATCCTTTCGCGATAAAATTCCCAAATGGTTCAAACATTGGGATGCGCGTCAAGCGGATGTCTACAATCAACGATTTCTCACAAGTTACGAAACCATTTGCCAACAGGTCAAACAAGCCCGTTTCAACCTGTTGATCAAAATGCACCCCAGTGCCTATGCCGGATACCTTTGTGATGCTGCCAAAGAATACGCCTATTGGCAACAATACCCGTGGGCCAAGGTGTTGGCCCCGGAAGACACCCTGGCCATGCTCCACCATGCCGATGTCGGTCTGGGAATCACGTCTTTTTCTGCATTGGATCTGGCTTATTTTGGCAAACCATTCATTTACGTCGATTCCGGTCGCATCGAACCACCCGATACCCTGTCGTTTGCAACAATCAATCAAATCAGCCGCATCCCTCCCGGACCTTCAAGCCATTGGCACACGAACCCGAGTCAATTCATCAACCCGTGGTTCCCGGGATGGGTTGGCAGTTATTGCCAGAGCGAACAGTTGGCCCAAGTATTAAACGATCCCGCTTCCCTGACGGTTCGATCCGAAGATCTTGCCACCTTTATCGCAGAATTTTGGTACAAAAATGATGGACTTGCCTCAGAGCGGATCGTTGACGAATTTATCGCCCGCTGTCTGGAACCGCAACACTCCTGGCAACTCCCCCGACGTCTTTATCGATCTTACCGGGAACTCAGCTATCGCCTGCGAACCCTGATGGGGCGGCGGTGAGGCAACGTCATGGCTTCTCGCTCTCCTCGGAGCGCAGCAACACCTTGATGATTTGCGCCGAGGTATCGTCATGGGCCAACCGCAATGAATAAATACGTTCGTTGATCGGCAACAAACCCACCGAACCACCCACCAGGCGACGGTTGCGCACAATGGGCACCGAGGTCAGACAACCCAAACCGTAGAGCGCACGATAAATGGGCGTTCTATTCTCCCGTGGCAGCAAACTCTCTTCAATCTTGATAAACTGCCCATCCTGACCCTGCTTCCAATAATTGCCAAAATCGACGCGACCAGGAAACACCGTATCCAATCCCTTGTACTGCGCGTCATGAATCAATTGGTCAAAAAAGTGCGGCGGTCGAAAAGGATACAAATAGTCCGCCATTAAAATGGCATCGGGATAATCGCCGGAATTTTCAATCTGTCCCAGGGCATACACCAAAACATCCTCGATACTTTTCGTGTTGGAATCCAAATCTTCAGGACGGGGCAAATAGACGGCATCGTACTGCTGCGCCAACGCCCGCGCCTCCTCATGGTTGGCCAACAGGTAGACGCGTCGGACAAGCCGCGATTGTTTGACGGTCGCCAACGCCCGCTGCAACAGGTTATATCGCCCCAGGGAACGCACCGCCCCGCGCACCGGCAAGAGCGCCACAACATTGGCCTGCCCGGGCAAAAACGAATCCGGCAATCCTTTCACCTGTTCCCGGTCCATCCGTTCAATAATGGACACCACCCCACGCGCACGATTTTCATCGTTGCCATGGTGCAAGCCATGATGGTGATACACCGGGGCTTCCGGCTCGTAGACCAGGCGGTAGCCCAATTGCACCATGGCTTTGCCCCAAATGCGATCCTCAATGTTGACAGCCGTTTCATCGAACGGTACCCGTTCCCACAAATCGCGCCTGAGCATGGAATTGGCATTGTGGAAAAAATAATCTTTGATCTGCACCTTGCGATCCAGACCGAATACGATGGTCAAATCCCGTTTATCGACCTCTTTGGTAAACGCCATGGGGAGTTGGCGTCCATAGACCCCCGCCACCATGGGATCTTGCAGGTTGTCCCGCAGGCGTGACAACCAATCGGTCTGTTTGGGAATGCAGTGTGCCGACAGACAGACGATCAAGCGCCCCGACGAATGCCGAATACCCTCATTCAGGGCATGGCCCGGCATGAACTTGCCGACCGTCACCACCTGCGCCAGGGGAAAACGCCTGGCAACGTGGACCGTGTGGTCACTGGACTCGTTATCTACCAGGATGACTTCAAAGTCTTTAAAATCCTGATTAAAAACCGCTGTCAGGCAATGCTTGATCCAGCGCTCTTCATTTTTGGTGCGAATGATAATGGAGATTTCAGGCATGGGTCCACCCGACCACGTTTAAAGGTTGATCCTTGGGAATCAGGCGAACATATCGGGGCGCATCAACACATCCAATCCCACATCCACAGCCAGGATCCTCCCCAGCCAGCGTTCCGCCTCCTTGGCGGGAATCCCCGTTCCTGGATTGCGCCAGGTAATCATCTCAGGAAGCAACCGTTCCCCGGCCTTGATGGCGCGGGCAGATACCATGGAAACGTGATATTTGTTGCGCGTCACCTGTTCCTGATCAGACACCTTTTTGTGTCCATCGCCACGCATGGATTCGACCAGACGAACATCGCGCACCAGCGCCGCCAACGCCTCGGGCTCCAGGGATATCTTATGGTCAAAGCCGGTCATACCCGCATCCAAGGTGATATGGCGCTCCAAAATACAGGCCCCCATGGCCGCCGCCGCCACCGAAGGCAGATAGCCCAACTCGTGGCCCGAATAGCCAACCGGCAATTGATAGCGTTCCTTGAGCCTGGCGATCATCGCCAGATTGCACTCCGCCACCGGCGTGGGATAGCTGGAAACACAATGCAACAAGGCCAGGGGGACTCGACTCAACAACGATACCGCCCGGTCGATCTCTTCCCAGGCCGCCATGCCCGTTGACAGGATGACCGGCTTGCCCAGACCCGCCACATATCGCAGCAGTTCCAGGTTGGTCAGACTGTGACTCGCCAATTTCAGGATACCGACCCCCAGGCGATGCAAAAAATCCATCGCCTCCGGATCAAAACCGGTACATACAAAAACCAGTCCCAACCCCTCGGCATGTTTTTTCAATGCCACGTAGGTCTCCCAATCCAATTCCAGATGCTCGCGAATCTGCCGATAGGTGCGACCAAATTCCGGAAAGCGATTATCTTCGGCATCCAAAACCTCCTGGACCGCCAAAGTCCGCACCGTCCGTTTCTGAAATTTAACGGCGTCCACCCCCGCCTGAGCCGCGACATCGATGAGTTTTTTCGCAATATCCAGAGAACCGTTATGATTCAATCCCGCCTCGGCAATGATGAAAACACGGCCATCCTGAAGGCTCACGGGAAAAGTGTTGGCAACCATGGCGAGGACACTCCTTGCTTATGTTCAGGCATTGGATTGGAAAAACTGCCGCAACATGCCGGCGGCATGACCATAGGCGATCTCCTGCCCTTCCCGGGTCATGCCACCAATATGCGGGGTTATGATCACCCGGTTGTTTTCCCGAGCCAGGGCGATCAGCGGGCTGGTCGCTTTGTTGCGCACCTCGTCGGCCACCACATCGGTCGCCAGCATTGCGAGTGGATTTCTTTCAAGAAAGGCGATCAAGTCGGGTTCATGAACCACATCACCACGGGCCGTATTCACCAATACAACCGTCGGCTTCATCCTGGCAAACCAGGTTTTGTCCATTAGATTTCGTGTTTTATCCGTGGCATGCACATGCAGACTGATCACATCCGACTGGATGAGGAGATCCTCCAAGGCGAGCTGTTCGTGGCGTGGGTCATCGACCTGTTTGAACGGATCGTAGACCAAAACCCGGGCGCCAAAGGCGCTGCAATAACGGGAAAACATCCCACCCAGGCGACCATAGCCCACCACCCCCACCGTCAGATGATCCATCTGCCGCCCGATGAAGCGGGTATAATCCCACTCCCCCGCCTTCACCGACTCCAAAGAGGCGGGGATGTGGCGCAATGCCGCCAGCATCAAGGCAAAGGCGTGTTCCGCCGTGGAGGATATCCGATTGATGAAAGACCGCTCCTCGGTCAGCGACAATACCGGCAATCCACGTTGGGCCGCCAATGATTTATCGATATGGTTGGTACCCGTCGATGCCGTACAAATCACCTTGAGATCGACCCCGGCATCCATCACTTCCTGGCCAATAAACACATTGGACTTATTGGGATTGGTAAAAATCGCCTGTTTCCCCGGCACCGATGCCACCACTTCCGACAGCGTGGGATGATCGTTGTAGACCACCTCGGCAAAGCTTTCCAGAATGGCGGTGACACCTTGGATGTGCCGTACCGGCGTGATAACCAGAATTGTTGGTTTCATGGCAGGCCATACCCCTCCCTATTTTTTTAAGATTGACCAGGCTTGGATACCAACCAATCCGCCAAAAGCAGGTGATCCAGACCAGAACGCAAAAAAGTGGAAATCGCATCCTCCGGGGTATGGACAATAGGCTCGCCATGGAGGTTGAACGATGTATTGAGCAACGCCCCAACCCCGGTCAAAGCAGAAAACGCCGAAATCAACTCATGATAGCCCGGATTCATCTCCCTGTGAACAACTTGCGGCCTGGAGGTCAAATCATAGGGGTGCAACGCCCCGATCATGTCGCGCTGTGCCAACGGGGTGGAATCGAAGGCCAGGGTCATGAAATCAGCGGCCAAGTGTTTGGGATTCACCACGTAATCCAGCATCCGTTCCGCGAGAACACTGGAGGCAAAGGGCATCCAAAAATCCCGTTGCTTGATCATTTCGTTGATGGTACGCACCACATCCCGTGACCTTGGATCGGCCAGAATGGAACGATTGCCCAAGGCGCGTTGGCCAAACTCCCCCCTGCCGACAAACCTTCCCACGACCCTTCCCTGAGCCAATAGACCGGCCACACGCCGGGTATCCGCCTTCTCGACCGAACACCCCGACAATCCTTGCGCATGATCCAATTTTTTTTCAATCGTGTCCGGGGTGTATTCGGGACCGAGATAGGCCGATGTCATCGGACGGCATAACTGGATGCTTTCCCCGGGGAGTTTGGCGAAGTCCACCACCGCCTTGCACGCGGCACCAATCGCCAACGATTCATCCCCCGATCCGGGTGGCACGAACAGGCTGTGGACATCCTCCCGTTCCCACACCACCTTGTTGGCCTTGATGTTCATGGCAACGCCGCCACTGAACACCACATGCCCCGTTCCCGTTTGCCTGACGCCGTTGCCTATCCATTCCGACAACAACTCTTCGGTACGTTTTTGCACCCCCCAGGCAATGCCATCAAAGCGCATCCCCTCCAATTTTTCCTTGAAATGGAAAAAATGATCCTTTGGCTTGACCCGATAGGAAAAACCCAAACCATCCACCTGCAAGGTTTCGGCATACACCTCATAGGCCGCACGACCGTATTTGGGGTTGGCGTAGGGGGCCAAACCCATGGTCTTGAAGGCATGCTCGAACTGTTTCATCCCCAAGAGCAAGGTGGCATAACGGTAGATGCGACCAATATTGCATTGGTTGGTCCGGTGCAATTCCTGTAACGGTTGCCCGCGTGGCGCATACCAGACCGTACCATTGACGCCATCCCCCGCCCCATCGGCGGTAAACACCACGAGATCCCGCTGCAAGCGTTCGGGATGGACCATGAACCCATACCAGGCATGACAGGTATGATGGTCATAAACGGTCATCCGCTCCCGAGGCAAGCCAAAATAGGCTTCGTGATGCTTGAGCCGTGCCGCCAACATCCCTTCCAGGTCATCTTCACCCCGGATCATCGATGCATCATAAACAAACCGGGACGGATCCATCCGGTGCTTGAATACTTCCATGTAAGAAGGTTTTTGTCCGGCGAACAGGCGCGGTTTCCAATAGTCGTTCTGTTCCCGCCAAAAATCGGCTATGGAAAACGATTCCCTGGGGATCCAAAAATATTTGGGCGGCAGTTGCGTGCTGGCAATCGCCAAATGATCAATCTCTTTTTTCGTAATCCCAGCCAGTGCCAAACACCCTTCGATGGCCTGGAAAGGAAAACCGGACCGCGTGGTTTGCCGTGTCGGTCGATCTTCGCTGATGGCCGCAACCAGTTTGCCATCCACCAAAAGGGCTGCGCCGGCGTTATGTCCCTCATTGACACCAAGTACAATCATCGTATCGTCCGCTCTTTATTCAATAGTTTAGTTTTATGTTTCAGCTTAAGGATATCACTCTGACAAATTCTCCCATATCATGTACTCCTATAAACCCACAACAGACGACTCCCCTGCAAGCAGACTTCCTGGAGTAAAGATGACCATTCCATTACACCTTGTCTGCGAAAACATCGTCCAGGGACTGGGCATCCACAAACCGGAGGCTCCATTCTTCCAAGGATGACAGGTCTGCTTTGGCGATTTTCTCGCTGGCCCAGTCGGGCACGGTACCGAAACGACGTTGCAACAGGCGGGTTAACATTTTTGCTTCGCCATCATGCCGGCCAATCTGCTCACTATCCCTCTGTGCCTTCATGATTATTGGCCGGAATACATCGTTTTCCATTAAGTTGAAGGTCAGTGACATTTCTTCAGCCTCCGTTTTGACTATCGTTTCCAGTCGACGCAACCTGGATAAGATGACCAACTTTGTCAGGGCATCAGCCCTGGCTTTAATCGGCAGTTCGGTTATTCGATACAAAATTTCCTGGATCACCTCTTTCTGGTTGTCGATCCGACAAAGGATGGCCAGGATATTTTCTTCCAAGGACGGGCTCTCCAGCAGCTCCCTGCAATCAATGCTGCGGATATCAATCACCTCGTAGTGAAAGTGTTTTGATTCAGTTGGAATCGGACATTTTCCTTTGTTTGATAAGCTACAT
>JADGCN010000160.1 GCA_015228975.1 Magnetococcales bacterium | reverse complement strand
GCCAAATTGGCCGCCAAAACGGACGCCGTAGAGGATTATCGCAAAAAAAGCTACCTCGTCTATCGCAAGACCGTCCTGAACCATTTGACCCGTCTGGCCGCCTTTTCCAGTCGATCCATGGTCGCCCCCTTGCTACACCTTTATCGTCAATCACCCAACTCCTGGCGGTTTCGGGTGTTGTTGCTGGCCGCCCGCGTTCTCAACCTTCTCGTGATCGAACCTGTAACCTATTTCCGTATGATCAAGCTTTCCCAAGGGGGTTCTTTATCGCGGGCACTGCGCACTGTCCCCTTGTACGTCAAGGAAGGTGGGCAGCGTTTCTTGGACCAGTTCTAATGTCGGGAGGTCAGCCAACTATGTCCCAAATGCGCGTCGCAGTCGTCATGCCCGGCTTCAACGTCGGCCCCACGGTGGAGCGGGCGTTGCTGGCCCTGGAACCTTTCGTGGGGGATGGAATCGACGCGGTGATTTTTATCGACAACAACAGCTCGGACGATACCAGAGAAAGGGTGGGACAGATACAGACCCGCAATCCGGTTCTAGGGCCAGTGCTGACCCGGATCGAAAATGCCCGAAATCACGGCTACGGCGGCAGCCTGAAGATTGGACTGGCCTATGTCCTGGGGGAGGATTTCACCCATTGCCTGTTTCTCCACAGCGATGACCAGGGAGACAACGCCCAAATCGCTGCCGATTTTCTGAAAGTTTTGCGCAACGATCCCGAGGTGGGATTGATTCTGGCCAGCCGCTTTCATCCCCAAGCGCAGGTCGGTGATTACAGTCTGATCCGTCTTGTGGGCAATCGCTTTTTCAACCTCCTGATCCGTTTCGTCACAGGGGTATGTCAAAGCGATCCCGGAACCGGCATCACCGGTATGCAAACCCGCCTTGCCGCAGAAGCACCTTATCCCCATTTCAGCAACGACCTGTTTTTCAATCTTATGTTGAATGTTTTTTTGCTGCGGAAACAGGAAGTGCGTTGTGCGGAGACCCCGTTGCACTGGGTTGATTCCAGTATTGGTTCCACGGTGGTACCCTGGCATCATGTGGTCACCATGTTCACCTTGCTATTGGGCTATGGTGTGCGTCGGCTGCGGGGACACCCCGGTTTTGTTGACCCGCATAGCCCCCGTACCCATTGGCTGGAAGACTATCCCCATACCATTTTTTCACCTTACCCTAACCATAAAGGCCAAACGTGAAAGCGTTCATACTCGATGTCGATGGTGTCATGACCGATGGGAAATTCTACTATTCCCAAGAAGGAAAAATCATGAAACAATTTGGCCCCGATGATAACGATGGGCTATCGCTTCTGAAACCATATATTGAGATATGTTTTGTTACAGGTGACCGTAAAGGATTTGCTATTAGCAAAAAAAGAATTGCAGATGATATGAAATTTCCGTTGCATCTGGTCAGCACCATCCGCCGGGTCGAATGGATTGCACAAAACTATCCCCTGGATCAGGTCATTTATATGGGGGATGGTATTTTTGACCACTACGTCATGAAAAAGGTCGCTTATTCCATTGCCACAGCCGATGCCGATCCCCTGGCACGCCAATATGCCAACCATGTTACCCAACGGTCTGGGGGCAACCGGGCTGTCGCGGAGGCGTGCCTGCACGTTCTGGAACGATTCTTCCAACCCTATAACCCGGATGCGTTGCCTGACGAACAAATTAAACTTTCGGGAGAGTGGGCGGTATGATTCGGCGCAAACTGGAGTCTTTCACGGCCAATCGCCGCTGTACGTTGCTCGGTGTCGGTCCCATGAGCCTCAATTGTGTCAACGCGGCCATCGAGTTAGCCAATGAACATGACTCGCTGATCATGCTGGTGGCCAGTCGGCGACAGATTGATTCCGCAGACTTCGGTGGCGGTTATGTCAACCATTGGTCAACCGAACAGTTTGCCGAATATGTCATCCAGAAAGATAAAAAAGGTCGGGTGATCATCGCCAGAGATCATGGTGGTCCGTGGCAAAACGACAAAGAAAAACAAGGGCAACTGAGCCTGCGCCAAGCGATGAACTCTGCAAAAAAATCTTTTAAAACCGATATAGAATCGGGTTTTGACATGATCCATATCGATCCCAGCATCGATATCCATGGAACACCAGATGTCGATGAAGTTTTACAGCGTATCTTTGAGCTTTATGAATACTGTTGGAGTGTTGCCCAAGAGAATAAACGTAATATTCTTTTTGAAATTGGAACCGAAGAACAAAGTGGTGCCACCCATCATATCGACTATTTGGCCTACGTCCTGAAGAAAGTCAAAACATTTTGTGAACAAAACGGATTGCCCAATCCGACGTTCGTCGTGTCTCAAACAGGTACTCGTGTCATGGAAACCAGAAATGTCGGTTCCTTTGAATCTCCCGTGCGTCTTCCGTATGAGTTACCCGCAGGCATTCAGGTTCCCAGAATCGTTGACCTTTGTGATCAGCATGGCGTCTGGCTCAAGGAACATAATACCGACTATCTTTCCGATGAGGCACTCTCCTGGCATCCCAAACTCGGAATCCACGCCGCAAATGTCGCCCCTGAATTCGGTGTCGCAGAAACAAATGCCTTGATTACGTTAATGAACCACAATGGGCACCACAAGGAACGTGATGATTTTCTGGATCTTGCCTTTAATTCCAGAAAATGGGAGAAATGGATGATGCCGCAAACCCATGCCGATGATACAATGCGTGCTATCATCGCAGGCCATTATGTTTTTTCCGATCCGTTGTGTATCGAAATAAAGAACAAGGTCCAATCCAAAATTCCAGATATCGTCATCGATGATTTTCTTAAAAATGCAGTAAAAAATAAGATATTACGCTATATGAAGTTTTTTCACCTGACGAGGTCCCAGTGAAAAAAAACACCGCGACCATCATCCTGAACCGGAACCTTCCGGCGGTGACCGATAGTCTTTACGATTCCCTGACGCGCAACAATGGGCATGTGACCGATGTGTTCGTTGTCGAAGCGGGTTCCGACGATGATAAGCTATCCCGGCATTGTTCATGGCACGCCAACTGGGAGCAGGCACGCAAGGAGGGCTTGCGACCGCCTCGTGGATTCAATTTTGGCTTGACCAAACTTTGGGAGGCGGGAAAATTCGCCCAGTATGATTATTTTTTCCTTCTGACCAACGATACCGAGTTTGACAACAGCCCCTACCTGGAAATTTTGTTGGATGAACTGGGACACCATCCCCGCGTCGGTATTATTTCGCCATGTTCTAAAAATTGGGGTGAGTGGTTTCTGCTCAAAGAACAAACGACACTCTATTTTTGGTATGTACTCAACACCGCATTGCTTTTGCGAAGAGAATTTATTGAATCGGTCATGACCCCGGATCAACCCGATTATCATAATTTTCTCTATGATGGCACCAATTTCAGGGGATACGGGACGGAGTTGGAATTGGTTGCCAAAGGTTATGCCAATGATTGGGCAACGGCCCTGACGCGCCGAGTATGGTCGGAAGAAAACGAAACTTATCTCCATACGCAACATCACCTCATCAATACCGAGGCCTACCATGACAATCTGCGTATGGCCATCGAGGAAGGTGAACAATGGATGCGCCGAAAATATGGTTTCAAAAGCCGATGGAACATGCAACTCTACTCAAAAAGCTTCTATGATCTTTTCTTCAGATTTTTCCCTGAATACCGAAAATACAGGATATAAGCCATTGTCGATCCATTGCATAAAAACGCATCTTGGGATGATCACGGATATGCCCGTTGTGGAAAAACCCTGGGGGCGTGAGATTTTGATCGTGTGCAATCAACGCTACGCCTTCAAACGCATTGAAATGATTGCGGGAACCCGCTCTTCATTGCAATCCCACGAACGCAAGGTGGAAACCATCCTGATACACTCGGGAAAGATCCGGCTGGAGATTGGCAACACCCCGGACACGTTGGAGATCAGAGATTATGGTCCCAACGAAGCCTATCATGTCGAGCCGGGCATCGTACACCGTGTGACGGTGCTGACCGATTGTACGCTCTTTGAGGTTTCCACCCCAGAGCTGCAAGATGTCATACGCCATGCCGATGATTACAACAGGATATAGACCGATGAAGGGATGCATTCTGGCAGCCGGCCAGGGGAGTCGCATGGGGCCGATGGGCGATGTGACCCACAAGGCGTTGCTGCCTCTGGGCAATCAGGCGATCATTTCCCATATCATCGGTGCTTTGGGACCACATTTATCCTATGTTGTCGCGGTCTCCCCCGAACGTGGTGATGCCATTCGCGACTATCTTGCCCTGGCACACCCCAACCTTGATGTGGCATTCGTTACCATCAAACACCATGCGGGTCCAGGTTCAGGGCCTGGTCAGTCGCTGCACGAATGCCGCCATCTGCTGCAAGAACCATTCTACTTTGTCGCCTGCGACACCATTGTGACGCAACCGCTTCCCGATTGCGATGAAAACTGGCTTGGCGTCAAGGCGGTCGCCGATCCCGCACGGTTCTGTACCGTCGTATTGGACCATCAACAACAAGTCACCGCCGTAGAAAATGGTGGCATCCGCTCCAATCAAGCGTTTATCGGGTTGGCATTCGTGAAGGATTACATCCCATTTTGGGAAGCCCTGGCCCACGATGCCTCGCTGCACAAAGGGGAAAAACAGGTCAATCAAGGATTGGCCGGATTGATTCCCCACCGATTGCGAGGAGTACCCATGGCATGGTTGGATACAGGCACCGAAGAAAGCTATCGGCAGGCGTTGGAAAAGTTTGAGAAAAATCTTACTTTTTATGGAAAAACCACCGATATCACCTATCGGCTTGATGATAAGATCATTAAATATTTCAAACCCGATGGCGTAGCCAGGAGACGATTTGAACGGGGTAAAAATCAACCGGGAGTCTTTGTGGAAACGTTGGAAGCACGCGGTTGTTTCTTCAGCACCCGATTTATCCAAAACGCCCGCTTATTTTCCGCTGCGTTAAACCACAGTGCCACATTACGGTTTCTACAATGGGTTCAGGAAAACCTGTGGCAACGGAGAGAACCGGAAACGGGCGATTTTTCAGAAGCCTGTACTCTTTTTTACGCCGACAAAACCATCGCCCGATTGGTCGCCTATGACAAACGCTTCCCAGAACATGAAAACAACGCCAACATGATCATCAATGGTCGGTCTTGTCAGCCGGCAGGAAAGTTGATGGCACGACTCCTCCCCGCTTTTTACACCACAGGGATCGCGTCGGGCTACCACGGGGATCTTCATGGTGACAACATCCTCATCGATGCGCAGGGAGACTATCGACTCATTGACTGGCGTGATGGCTTTGGCCCGTTGACCCATGTTGGTGATCTCTATTATGACCTCGCCAAATTTCTCCATACGCTGGAATTGAGCGTCGAAGTCATGGAAAACGGGAACTATGCGTTGACCCATCACACTGGGGAAGTTCACTTGGAACACCGGATTTCCTGGAGTCAACTGGACGCATTGATGGGATTCGATGAATTTGTCCAACGCAACGGATACAATCCACGTCGCATCCGCATCATCGATGCCTTGATCTTTTTAAACATGGCACCGCTCTATGACGATACGATGGCGGTGTATCTCTATCATTTGGGACGTTATCTTCTACAAGGAATGGCCGATCAAGATCATGGACAACAGTTTTTCCAATCAACATAAAAACACCAAGCAGACCGCTTACTGGGACGATCTGGTCAATGGTACAACGGGTCGCTACAAAGAAGCGTGGATCAAAAAGCTTGTGGATGAACACCTGGAACTTTCCGGTGGTGCGCTCCTAGATGTCGGATGCGGCTCTTGTGCGTTCATCCTGGCCTTTCGTGATCAAATCCGTGCCACCTCGGCGACGTTCCTGGATTATGATGAAACCATCGTCGAGCAAATGCGGCGAAAAATTCAAGGCGATGGCGTTTACTTTCAGGTGGCGGATATCCTTTCGTCACAGGTAAAAGGACGATTTGACTTGGTTTTTTTTCTGGATATGCTGCATGAAGTCTATTCTTTTCATGGACGGCCTCAAAAAAACATGGAAAGTCCGGTGGATCATCTCCTTGGCGTGCAGGCGGTCAAAAAAGCGATTGCCCACATTTCCCCATCGATCAATCCGGGAGGGGGGATTGTCATTACCGACAATGTGCTGTGCGAAGAGGATGTGACCATTGAAGTTGCGGTACTTCACGCAGACATCAAAGAGACCCTGATCCATTTTTTTAAGGATTATCCCTCCCGCCGCATGAAACATGAATGGCTGGATCATCGACATTTGCAAATCAATTCCCGTGACTTTTGCATTTTGTTGACCCAATACAACAAGATCAAACATGGCGATACCGCCCGCTGGGCAACCGAACGGATGGAGATTCACCAATACATGACCTTGAGTGAATATCGCACCTTGTTCGCAGATTTGGGATATGTACTGCACTATGAAGTCGGAACGCCCCAATCGGCCTACGAGGAGTGGTGCAACGATTTCAAGGTGATCAAGGGGCTTGAACGGATTCCGCAAAAACGGATTACGCTGCTGGCTGTCAAACAAGCCTGAGGGGGAGGTTAATCGCATGGATACTGCCGCTTTGGCACGACGCTACTTTGCCGCTTTTGAACGCAAGGATCTGGCATCCCTGATGGAACTGTTCCATCCTGACATGGTTCTGACCGACTGGGAAAACCATCTATGCGGTCGTGATGCGGTGTTGGCACACAATCAAAAGGTGTTTCAATCTCTCCAAGATATCAGGGTTAACCTGCTGCACTTGCATGAAGCCGGGGCGACGGTCATCGGGGAGATGGAGATTATTCTCAACGGGGGGGCCATCCAACTCAAGGTCGTCGATGTGATCACCTTTGACGAAACGGGTGCCATACTTTCCATCCGGGCATACCAAGGATAAGCTACCATGAATTCAGTTCCCCCCGTTGGAAGGGAAAAACTTTCATTAGCCATTCTGATGCCCGGTTATAACGTAGCGAGTACGATCGAACAGGCCTTAGGCTCCCTTTCACAGCAAACTTTGGATGCGGTTGCCGAGATCGTTTTCATCAATAATGCCAGCAAAGATGCAACGCTAGCGAAAGTACGTGCCATTCAGGAGAAAAATCAAGGCGTTGGCACCAAGTTGACGGTGATCAACAACCACCACAATTATGGGCTTGGTGGAAGTCTGAAGATTGGCATCTGGCATATTTTAAACCGCAAGCATGATGCCCTGATGATTCTTCATAGTGACGGGCAGGGAGATAACGAATCGATTGCCGCGAGTTTTATCCAGCACACCCAGCAGGAACAAGCGTGGGATTTGATGCTGGCGAACCGATTTGTACAAGGTGCTGACCTGCGTGGCTATGATCGAAAAAGAATTTTGGGCAATCTTTTCTTTAACATTCTGACGCATGTGTTGGCAGGGGTCAAAATGTCCGACGCAGGTACGGGTATCATACTGGTCAAAACGCATCTGCTGCGTCGGATTGCATTTGCCAACCTGACATCGGAATTACAGTTCAACCCGATGTTGAATATTTTGATGTATCAAACGCCAGGGATCCGCATTGTGGAGATGCCCCTGCATTGGCACGATTCAGAGATCGAATCCGCCGTGGTTCCCTG
>JADGCN010000015.1 GCA_015228975.1 Magnetococcales bacterium | reverse complement strand
TTCGCTTCCGGTTGCTCTCCACCCCGCCTCACAGCGACGCAGTTACCTTCGGCTACGGAGTTATGGCATACTCCGACACGGACTTGCACCGTGCTGATAAAGCGCCATTACAGGCGCACGGATTCCCGCTTTCGCGGGAATGACGGTGCTAAAACCTGACCGGCTAAAGCCGGTAGTTTGAACCTTCCGCATGGATAATCATAATTAGTGCATTGATCGCTTGCACTCCCAAGCATCCAACCCGATATCGCAGGGAACTGTCCCGGATGAACTGCAAACAGTACTCTGCCTCCAAATCAGATAGGGATTTCCACCACAATATCATGACACTTGATGCACCGACCCGAGGGGGGGTGGTGCCGCGTCGAATCGGGCAGAATGGGCGGCCCCACTTTTTTGAACGTCGAAGCTTTCTCCCAGGCCTTGCCCACCGGCGTGATGGGCTGGGAACCAGGCGGAGCCCCCCCAATAATCAAATGACACTTGGTGCAGGGCCCCCAGTAGGAATGGGGAATTTTGGCAGTACGTTTGATTTGCGGAATCATTTTGACCACAATTTTGCGGGTATTCTTCGGTGCGACGATATCCAGCACCGGTTTGTTCATCGGCGGTTCGGTTGGGGCTGGCATGGAACCAAACACTTCCCCCTTGAGTTGCCGGGAAGCCTTGTCCGTGGACATCCAATCCCGCATGAAACCGTGAATACCCGATCCAAAACGCTCCTTGCCCACCCACGCCGCAACGATCAGCAACAACACCACCATCGCCCCAGAAAATAAACTTTGAACGGAAAAACTCTTTTTAGGCCGTTTCATCGCTAGCGCAACTTGTTGGACCAGAGGGCAAAGCCTTCATCGTTCCGAAGGTGGCAAATATGACCATTGACCTGAATTTTTTTGGCGTAGACCAGGGCATCCTTGTTCTTACGGTCAAAACGAAACCCGCTACCGGTTATAACAACATCGTGATCCAACTGACAATTGACCAGTTTCAAATACCAGTTGGGCGCGACAGAAATTTGCATTTCGCCGCCAGCAGGATCGTGTATCCAGACATGAATTTGTCCATCATCCTGTATAATTTCAGAAATTTGTTGAACTTTGCCATAAAACTGCACACGGGGTGCCCGTTCAAAATTAAAAACACCCCCTGGTTGTGGCACGGGTTGATCTGCGAGGACTTTCCCTCCTTTGGCTTGAGCGACCGGAATGGCCCGGGGATTGGAACCTGCCCACAAGTTTTGCTGACTGAAGCCTCCCGGTGCCACAGCAGCGGGCATCCCAACGGGAATGGCCACGCCAGCATTTGAGCCATGATCCCGACCATCCGCTTTCCACAATGATTCTGGGGCAATTGCCGCAGCAATAATAACAAACATCACCACAGCCGCCAACAATCCCAACCCTTCTTCCAATTTCATGCCAAGCTCCCCTGGAAGCTGTCTTGCTGAAATGCTGCCATCACACCACCTCCAGAGGCGTCAAAAAAACATACACTTCACCGATGTGGTCCACGGCATTGACAATTCTTTCCCTCAAAACATCGACGATCACATCCCCTTCATAGACAAACAGGGAGGCATCAACCTCGACACTCACTTCCACATGCAACGCATCCCCCACGGTACGCGCCCGCATGTAGGAAACACCCAAGATACCGCCAACACCACGCATCACTTCATAGATTTTACGCAATTCCTCCACTTCAGGCGATGTATCCATCAGACCGGCAATGGCATCTTTGATCAATTCGACGCCGATGTGGATGATGACCAATGCCACCCCCGCCGCAGCCAGCGGATCAGCAATTGGATAGCCGAATATCGCCAAAGCTATGCCAATCATCACCGCAATGGAGGAAATGGCATCGGAGCGATTGTCCCAGGCATTGGCGATAATGGCTGGGCTGTTGTTCTCCCGTCCCACACAACTTTGATAACGATACATCAGCTCGTTGGCCACCACAGAAACACCGGCCCCCAGCAATGCAATGGCATCGGGAGAGCTGTACTCATGGTTGATGATGGAGCGAACGGCACCGTAGATAATGAACATGGCACCGACAATCAAAAGCATACCAACCACGGCAGACGAGACGAACTGGATTTTCCCATGACCATACACATGACTGTCATCCGCCGGTTTACCGGAAATACGCATGCTGGCCATGGTCACACCCGAAGCAACCACGTCCGCCGATGAATGCAAGGCATCCGCCATCAAAGCCGAACATCCACTTAAGATCGACAATGTCCCCTTGAAAAACACCATGAATACATTGGATGTCATGGCATACCACACCACCTGATAACGACATTCCGGGCAATGGGGATATTTCACGGCGCGCTTTCCTTGTTCGCGGGCAATTTGCCATCACCCTGTTGGACTGGCAGCTCCTTCCGGTTGGCATCCTGTTTTTGACCTGGAGCCAGTGGAAGAAGGCGCTGAAACTCCATGGAGGAAAGGTTGGATAATACCTGCTTGTCGCTCTGATTCATGGAATCCATGGTAAAATATTCGTAGCGTTTAAATCCGGTAATATGGGCCAGGATGTACCAGGGAAACGAGGTGATCAGGGTGTTGTACACGCGGACATCCTCGTTATAGCCATCCCGACGTGAAATGATTCGGTCTTCAATCTCCACCAATTTATCCATGAGTTGCTGATAGGTGGTCGATGATTTGATTTCGGGATATTGCTCCACAACCGCCATGAGTTTCGCCATGGAAGCCCCCCCTTCCATTCCGGACAGAGCGGCTGCCAATCCCTGTGCCCTGGTTGCCGCCCCAGCCGACTCACCCGGTTTGGAATCTCCCGCCCCCGGCTGTTTGTCTCCTGCCACCCCCCCATCTTTCCTCCCCCGTTCCTGTCCCGCCATGGCCGCCCGCACATCGGCAACGTGCCGAAACACCTCCTGCTCCAAGGCGGCCTGATTCAATGTCAAATTGATCAAGTTGGTAAACAGGTTGGCCCGCCGCTGCAAGGCATCTTGGATATGCCCCTTGGCCGATAAAATTTTTTCTTCAAAGGTAATAAATATATTAAAATTATAAAGAGTCGTCACGCCAAAAATAACTATTGACAGAAGCGACAAAGATACAACCAAACCTTTTACCTTGAACGGTGGCAAACGCAGGCGACTGCCCGAAAACTCATCCTTGTACAATTGACGCAGCAAACGTTTCATCCGGCGCACACGCTCCGAATTGCTCGTCTCCGGACCCAACCCGCCCAACTGTTCAAAATGATCGTCTGAATGTTCAGCCACTGGCGCATCATCTTCGTTAAAGGACACAGCAAACGTTGTCTACCCCAAATTTCCAGGGGTCAACTCCCTATCATCCACAGATTCAGCCATTTTCAAATGGGCAACCGCCTCTTTGCTTTGCCCCACCATCTGCAAAGCGAACCCCAACGCCCGCTGATAATCCCGACGTGTCGGTTTGAGGGCCACTGCCTCACGATAGGCCGCGACGGCATCGGCGTGGCGCTCCTGACGCGCCAGGAGTTCCGCAAGCTGAAACCATAAGGCAGACCGATCACTTGAAGCACTTCGATCTTCATCCAGGCCATGTCGCAACAATCTTTCCGCCTGATCAAAGAGCTGGCATCCACTATAGGCCACGATCAGGTCAGCGTCCAGCCACGCCCCACCCGCTTGATCCCGTTCCTTGGCCTTTTCCAAATAATTCAATGCCTGCTCGAAGGATCCCAATGTGATATGACAGCGCCCCAAAGCTGCCAAAATGGACGCATTGTCTTCATTTTTTTCCAAGGCTCTGCCAAAGTACAACACCGCATCATGGACCCTTCCCAAAGCCAAGGATCTACGACCCCGGGTCAGGTAATACTCAGTCCAGGCATTGCCATCCAGGGATGTCCACTCCAAATATTTCCGTACCAAGGATTCGGAAAAGCTCCCGAACATACGCACCAATGAGCGCCAAGCAAAATGCAACTCATCCAACCTATGAACCCGAACCAACGGCTTGGCACCATACCCCCCGGCAACCAAGCCACCCTTTTCAGTACCTTGGGAATCCCGAATATCCTGTGTAAAGAAACCCTCTGGCAACCTTTTCTGACTGAACCTCCTCCTGCCACGCGTCACAGCGGGGATAGGCAAGTCGGGTTCCTCGCCACGGACACCCTCTCTTTCTTCCTCCAGGGTCATGTTTGCCATAAGCTCGGACACCGTTTCTTCATGGTGCCGTTGATAGGCGTCCGGGACCGATGGCGTAACCTTGGTCTCCATACCAACCGTCAGTTCGGTATTCTCCCAAATACCAACCCCTTCCATATCCGCCAAAACACCGCTTTCCTCACTTTCATCCAGTGCGCCAACCTCAATGACTTCCTCCAAAGCGCCATCTGCCTCGCCACTCTCCAGAGTACCAAACGCTTCGGCATCTTCCAATTCTTCAATCCCGGCCTTTTCCTCCGGAAAATCAACCACAACGGTATCTTCAAAAACGCCAACGGTTTCAGTTTCCTCCAGAGTTCCAAACGCTTCGGCATCTTCCAAAACTTCAATCCCTGTTATTTCCTCCGGAGAAAAAACCGCAACGATATCTTCAGAAACACCAACGCCCTCATTTTCCTCCAGAACGCCAAACGCTTCGGCATCTTCCAAAACTTCAATCCCTGTTATTTCCTCTGAAGAAACAACCGCAACGATATCTTCAAAAACGCCAACGGCCTCTCTATCCTCCAAAGCGCTACCAAGTGGCATTTCCGACAATTCCCGGGAATCATTCCAGTCATTAGCGTTTGTCGCTTCCTCACCCTCTGTTGCAACAAATTGATCATCCAGGGTTTCCTCCTCAACCAAAAGCCTGGATAACGCATGCCCGGAACTTACCGACCCGGGGATCAATCCTGGAGTCTTTACCTCACTCGCAACCATCATCGCCTGTCTATGATTCCGAAAATCATGCAATGCGCGTGATAATCTGTTCTTTTCCACAACCACAAGCTCGTCAGCCGTCACAAGAGGGGCAGGTGCCCCCTCTTCGGTCACTGGGACTGCCACGCCCATTTTGTCTTCCGCAAGGATCGGAGATACAACCGATTCCACTTCCGGTTGCCGCACCTGCCGATGTTCCACCCTCTGCATCGAAGATACAACCGGTCCAACTTCCGGTTGCCGCACCTGCCGATGTTCCACCCTCTGCATCGAAGATACAACCGGTCCAACTTCCGGCTGCCGCACCTCCCGATTATGGACATCCCGAGATGCCACCCGGGTCTCCTGCTGACGCAATTGCCCAAACAAGGACAGAAAACGACACATGGTATTTTGGTCAGGTGGAATTGTCCTAACCGCGAGCGGTTGTTCGATGTGCCCAGGAAGGGGAAGGTCGGGTAGACCACCTGCGGACGCAGGGGCCGCACTCTTTTCCACCACTTCCAAAAAAAGGTCATCCCCAGTAAAACGTTGCGCCGCACCCTCGCTCCAGCGTACGGAAGTGGTCCCCATTTCAAGACTGGACTGCAACGATTGCGTTACGCCCACCTGCCGTTTATGCGACATGATCTGGAACAGTTCCATAGGCGTTGGTTCGGCATGAATATCCCGACTCCTGTGGGGCAATGCCACATCGCCCCCATACCCAAATTCCTGATCTCCCCCCTCAGCATCCGAACTCTGCCTGTTCTGTGTTTCAACCGCCTCGCCCCTCCCCCCATCTGGACCCCGTATCACAAATGGTGCGCTATCTTCAACCTTGCTACCCGATTGCAAATGCGACCGTGGAAGCAATCGCAGCTCCAATTTTTCGTTATCCCCTCCCCCATTCTCCAACGAGTTCCCCGGTTCCGACTTTTCCTGAACACGCATCGTCGCGGTGTGCGCCAATCGATTCGCAGTCTTCGTCGATGCCACACCAGTAGCATCAGGGATCCGTGATACTGCCAGGTTTTGCAGAATGACCTCGTCCGCTCCACCCTCTTCTATCGTTCTTTCCTCCCTGTCCGCCCTATCCTCTTCGTCCGTACCCTCCTCGCCCGCCCATTCCTCCTCGCCCAATCCACCCGCTTCGTCCGCACCACCCTCCTCATCCGATCCATTCGCTTCGTCCGTTCCACCCTCCTCGTCAAGCTGCGCCTCCATATCCCCCGCAGCCAAACTCACCTGTTTTTCCATCAGCGCACGATAAACGCTATCGGTGGCCTCCCCCATCCTTTCACTGCTTGCAACAGGGATAGCCGTTTCCAGAGCAACCATTGCCTGGCGCTTCATCATGGCCCCCTGAATCATGGCATCCATTCGATCCATGCGGGCAGCCCAAAGATTTTCTTCCAACTTGGAAGTGTCTATCGCATCCACGGGATCAATAGTATCGGACACGGCGTTATGCAAACAGGTCAAGGAGAGACGATTGGAGCGGCACCATCACAACCTCCGACGGACACCGATATCAAGGACAACATCCAACAACATGACGAAAGAATCTTCAGAAAACCACCGGCCCAACAAAAAAGTACCTGGATAGCGGAAGCTGGCCGGCAGAAAATGTAACCTAAGAGAACCTCGCACCACTCTAATACGCGGGGCGCCCCTCTTCCAGGTTCGCCGCCTTCTTGAATTGCGCTACCGAATCCTCATGGCGGCCCAACTGTTCCAGGGTAAATCCCAATGAACGAAAAACCTTGGGCTCATCCGGACGTATCGCCGCCGCCTTTGTGAAAAATTCCACAGCGCGCTCATATTTTTCCAGGTTATCCAATGCCAGGGCCATTCGATAGTTCAGATGGAAGTTATGGGCATCCTCTTCCAAGGCTTTTTCCAACACGATCACCGCCTTGGCATACTCCTTGGTTTGCAGGAAGGCCATCCCCAGGATGGAGCGCACCCGGGTACCACCACGACCCAACGCATCCGCCCGTTCCAACAGTTCGATGCCTTCCTGGGTCCGATTCATTTTCAGATAACAAAACCCCAAATGAAACAGGGTATCCTCATCTCCGGGCCACTCCTCAAGCACCTTTTCCAGCATGGTTGCCGCCGCATCATAGCGTCCACGCCGGGTATACTCCGTGCCCCGTTCCCGATAGTAGCGCACCCGAAATTCCGGATCGACTGAAAAAAAATTGTTAAAACTTTCGGTAGCCGCAACAAAAGCCCGTTTCACCACATGGAGTGCGGCATGCAAAAAGAAGCCGACCTCCGAGATGGGATTCACGCCCTGCTCATCGCGTCTCATAGCTCACATCCTTTTCCCGTTGCACGACTCTGCCGCCCATTGACGATGCCGTCGTATTCCCATCGCACCCGATTCTCATCCTGGCCCCCACGTTACCTTCGTGTCTCCACCCCTAAGGGATGATCCGATGGCACGCCAAACAAGGCCCACGGTCCATATGTGGCCTGGGCACCCCAGCCTTGATGGCAGGGGGGGGCAAAATGATGCCATCCGGATCAGGAACAAGATGCCCCGTCTGCCCGATCGCATGACACATGGTACATGGCCCCCGGTAACGATGGGGCTTGATATCTCCCGGCAAAATCATGGGTGCCGTTTCCACCTGCGCAAAACCAAGATTTTCACCCGGAGCAGCCAGGAGCTGGAAATTTTTCCACTGCCCACTGCGGGTTACCGTCAGCACCACGCTCTCCTGATTTTGCACCCCGCGACTTTCCCGGTAAACATCTTCCAAACTCAATACCTGACGGCTGTTGACCGCCACCAGGATATCTCCAGCCAACAAACCCGCCTGAATCGATTGTAACGTGACTTCATCGATGAGTACACCCTGGGTATTCATCGGAAGATTCAGCTTTTTCTTAAGCTCCGAGGTGAGCGGAATCACTTCCATCCCCTGCCAATGGGCCTCTGCCAGTTGGGGTTTGGCAGGAATAAACTCCGAAACTGGGGCTACCGACTGTGGTGGTGCGGGATTACTGACGCCATCGGGTGCCATCAGGCCGACATTCATGGCGACAGGCTGACCGGGATCCCCGGCCCCCCCCCCTTTCCCCGGCCCACTGCCTTTCAGGCTGGAATAATTGGGACTGGCGAACAACCCATAGACCAAAATAGCCAAAACGACCAAAATACCGCCGGCAACCACCCCCTGGCCCATGTTTTTCATGACAGGACCATTCGCAAAGATATCAAAAACATCAGGACGGCATACATCCAACGCAGCGCATTCAACGGTGCCACCGTTGTCAGCCAGGCCCCGACAAAGCCACCCACATAGGCCCCCGGGGTTAAAATGAGCGCCAGCACCACCGGGGTCAAAAAATTGAATGCCCCCGTCTGCACACCATGGGTCACCGCCACCAGAGAACCCACCACCGATGCAAAGAAAACCAGAACGGCCGAGTTGGCAATGGCACGACGCAAGGGAGCCTGCAAAATATAACGTTGCAACGGCACTTCGATGACACCGCCGGTAATACCCAGGATGCCGCTTATCATCCCCATCGGCAAGCCGAGCAAGCCATGCGCCAATGTCGAATGCCCCACCAGGGAAGAGGGATAGGATCCGGTTGGCTCTTTGGCGCCGATTGCCCGCTGCAAGTCACCGAGAAGCCCCTCCCGTTTTTGCGATTCCGATATCTCCACCAACATTTTAACGGCGAGAAAAAAGGCGAACAGTCCCAGAAGGACGCGAATAACCCCCGAGTTCAGGACGTTGCCGATAAAGTAGCCCATCACCACCCCCACCATGGCCCAGGGGATCATGGGTTGAATATCGGCCCAACGGTATAGATTATCACGACGATAGCGCAGAGAGGCCGCACCATACATGAATATATTGGTCAAGTAGGCCACCGGGCGCACCAACAGCAAGCCATAACCGAATACCGACATCAGGCCGATCACCTTGATGATCCCCCCACCCATAGTCATCATGCCACCACACAAGCCTGAAAAAAATCCCAATAACAATAAACCTAAAAATGTGGGGATGGGATAGCCTAGAATACGTTGTGTCTCACCGTGACTCTGGACCCCGCCGGCTTTAATGTCCGTCCCCCCTTGATTCGCTGGCAGTTGGTAACCCAACTGCGATTCCACCATGGCCTTGGCCCGACTCCACCAATGGTCCGCTTGTCGTGGTGGTCGTTCCAGCACGGGGGGGGATTGTTGTTGTACCGCCATGGCCGCGGGTAACGCCTGGGGAAGAGCCGCCGCACCGGGGGGTTGATTAACCATACCATTCATTGGAAAATCAACAACATCCTGAAAATGGGTCACGATGACGTGGGCGGGGATGGAATAACCCAGAAAACGATTGCCCGGTGCCTGGATCAACAGGTTAATCCCCAACAGCCGACCTTTTTCATCCACCAGCGGCCCACCCACCATCGCCCAATGATTGACTGCGGAAGTCGGAAGCAAATGGGTCAGTTCCGTGGTACCCACACGCACCGGTTCCCTGGAAAGGCCCGCATCAATCGCCCCAATGTTGCGCAAGGTCGCCGAACCATCCGGATCACCCCATGCCACGACTGGCGTTCCAAGGGCCAATTGTCGGGAATCCCCGGGGATCAAGAATGGGAAGACATCCTTGGAAACAATTTTGACCAGGGCCAGATCATGTGCCGCCACTGCCTTGACCAATCGCCCGGAATATTGCCTGGGGCCAGCCGGAGTCTGTACCCGAACGAAAATTTCCTTCAACCCCGACAACAGATGATTGGCCGTGATCACATGGCCATTGGAGGCCACCAAGACACCCGAACCCACAGAAACAAACTTATCGGGTTCCCCCTTGACGCTCATCACCCCGGCCACGTTGACCAGAGCGGCCCGCACCAAGGTACTCATCGGGTCATAACCCGCCGCCACCGGCAAGGCCGCAACCTGCAATGATGGACTTGTTTGCGCCAGATCAGCCAGGGCACGCAATTCATCCCGATGCTCTTTAACGAGGTGAATCCCCCAGGCAAACGTCCCAAGAACCAGCAGGCTCAAGACAATGGCTGGGGCATACCAGGGTTGTCGGCAAAAAGGGGGATGGCGACCAGCCTTCTTTCCCGGTTTGGCCATGTCAGTATTGGATCCGAAGGTCAAAAAGTTGATGATAACAAATAGAAAAACCAGAAAACCGGGGCTACATTACCTGCCCACGTACCGTCACGCACCCCCCTTATCCTGGGGCAGTCCCAAAGATTCAAAACCCTCCTGCCGCACGTGTTCGTAGACCTCCCGACTCTCCTTGTGCGAGCGGAACTGCACCCCGACATCGCCCACATGGGGAATCGATTCCACCAAGGCGGTCTCAACCTGTACCGCCAATGCCTTGGCCTTGGTCAATGTCAGCGTCGGGTCCACACCGATCACCAGGGTAATCCACAATTCCTGTCCCACCTGCCGGGTACGAACCTCCCCGACACCCAGTACACCCGAAACACGCAAAGCCACCTTGCGAATCCGTTCGATCACCTTTCTCGGGGCTGCCGTATCCATCAATCCCCGGAAGGCATTCCAAAACATTTCCCCAGTCAGGTAAATCAAATGCACGCTGACCAGCAAGGACACAACCGTATCCAGCCACGGTACCACCAGATAATGCGCCCCAATGATACCCAGCGCCACCGCCAGGGAGGCATAACTGCTCACTCCATGGTAATTCGACAACAGTTCCACGGAGGGTGAATTGATTTCGGCACTCACGCAGTATGTATAACGATGCATGAACCAGTTGATCACGATGGAGAGTACCGCCGTCCACAAAGCGATCAAGTGTGGCACGTTGTGCCGCCCTTCCAGCAGATTCCCCGCAGAAAAGTAGAACAGAAAACCTGTTGCCAGCAACAGCAGCAGGCTGATCACCAGAGCCAACAAGAATTCCACCTTGCCGTGGCCGAAGGGATGTTCCTGATCCAAAGGTTTTTGTGAAACCTTCAAGCCGACGATGATGACCGACGAGGTCACCACATCTTTGGCGGAATACAGACCATCGGCCACCAGGGCGTGGGATCCAGACAGGGCACCGATGAACAGTTTCAGTATTGACAAGGCAAGGTTGACAGCCAGACCGATCCATCCGACCCCTTCGTAACACACGATGCACTTGGAATATTTCATGGATCAGTCAGAACCACAGTCAATGGGAATGGAATCAAGGGAAAAAACCGTCCAAGGATTAAACCGCAGCTACCTTGGGATTCGTAGTTCTTGTCATCCACGCGAAAGCGGGGATCCAGGGGACCTACACACCTTTCTCTGACTTTCTGGATTCCCGCTTTCGCGGGAATGACGCTAGAAAACTACGTGTCCCGCGTTGGTTGCGGTTTACTTAATAATCGATATCCCGATCCGGTTTTTTGCTCCCTGTACGAATGATAAAATAAAATATCGCCAGCGCGAAACCGGCGATGAACGCCCCCGCCAAAGCCAGGATAAGTGGCATTTCCACAGCCTCACCAAACACGAAGCGCACTGCCGTCCCATGCATGTTTTGCGAGGCAAAAATCAATAGAAAGATAGCAAAAATCAGTGATATGACAAGTCTGACCACACAACAGATCCCTGCAATCAAGAGGCTGTGCCAAGCCCGGTTTGAAAATCCTTGAATCCCCCGGCGTTCGACCGGCTTTACAATTTATCGGCCAACTGCGCAATGATCGGGAAACGCCAGGTCCGCCCCAAAAAGACGGCAATCAGTCCCACGACCGACAACGTAAAACATAAAACGCTGGAAACTTGAAAAAACACCCTGCCAATGACGGGCACTACCAAACCGAACACTGCCAATACCTCCCAAATCCAGAGAATAATCCCCTGACGGGCATGAAAACGTGCGAAGGGGGTGATCGCACCCAACACCAGAGGTACCAGGGCCAATATACCCAGATAACTCATGGCGGCAATAATCTGTGTCCCAATTGTCACAGGTTTTTCCATAGTCATGTCCCAGCCTCGCTATTGCGACAAATCCCAAAACCCCAGACGGGGAACCAACCTCCCCGCCCCATGTACCCGTTCAACCTTCCCGCGACCATCAACACGCAACCCGGATACCATCATTCCCCGACGACATCACCGACCTGCGTCCAATAATCGGGCGGCAATTCGGTCGCCAACTTGAGAGCCCCTGCCGCACCCGCATAATCGGGTTCATCCACCTTGAACACATGGACCTCACCAAAAGATTTCAATCCTTCCTTGATCATTTGATCCAATCCCCTGATGCAGGATCCACCCCCGGCCAGGATGATGTTCTTCACCGCTTCCGCCTGATCTTCCGGGTCAAACACACTGATCAATTGTTCCAGATTTTCCAGAATATCCGGGACAATGGTTTCACATGCAAAGCGCACCTCGCGGCCAATGTCATAATTCTTGGGCCGGCCTCCTGAGCGCAGTTCCACCATGGCCACTTCCTGCGGACCCGGCCCCACATGACTGAAACGCTCCTTGAGCTTTTTAGCCAGCAGATTGGTCATCTGCACCTCGGGGTGGGCCTCGGTGATAGCGGCTGCCAAAATATCATCCACATAACTCCCCGCCTTCAGGAGAGTCACCTGTTCCTCAGGCAAAGGAATAGTCCCCTTCATGGCGCACAGGTCGGTGGTCCCAGCACCGATATCGACAATGATGGCATTGGTCAATCGATTGAGACCATAGGCAACCATGAACGGTTCCGATACCACCATGGACAAATCCATCACCTCATCGGCAATCTTGAGCAACTGTCCCTTGTTGGTCACCGACGCCCGGGCGGGCACGCCCAGAATACCACACAAGCGGTCCCCAGGTGCCGGCGAAACCAAACTGATCGCATGTTTGAGGAGTTCACGGGCCGCCTGGGTGTTCTGCTCTCCGGTCTCCTTGAGAACACCATCCTCCAAAGGGAAGTGCAGATCCATATAGGATTTTTTCGCCAGGGCCTCTTCCCCCACCGCGAACGTGCGATTCAGCAGTTTGACCCCCAGGATATCCTTCGGATAGCCGACCACCGAACGCACCAACCCCTTGCCACCACGGCTGGACATGATGGTTGTGCGCGAAGTACCCAGATCAATCCCCAGAAACAAGGTTTTATCCATTTCTTGCATCATTTAGAGTGACTCCCCTATAAGTCGCACCACAAAACCACATATCCCGACATGCCAATGCGTATCAAACTTAATCCCTGCCGAGAGGCAGACATACATAGATTCCTCACGTTTCATCTCTACCAGGACACCCATTATTGCAGAGTGGCAAACATACGTTGATTCCTGCGTTCAATCTCTACCAGCACTCCCGTCTGGGCTTTAACCGACTTGATGGCATTATCCAGGGCCTGCGCCGAGGGAACCGGCAAGCCATTGATGGCCACAACCAAATCACCCCGCTGAATCCCCGCCCGATCCGCCAACCCTCCCGCATCAATATCGGCAACCAATCCACCCAGCTTACCCTTCATATCAGGATTGCGCTGCCACGCCGCCTGATCCATGGGCATCATTTCCATCCCCATCCACTCGAACTCGGTGGGTGGCGGAGGTGCCGCTTTGCCCTGACCCGGAGGCTGGTTGAGCTGCCCGGGAGGAGCGATCCCGTTCGGATTAGCCACCATTTGCTGATTTTGCTGGGAGAATTGTCCCGCCCCGGCAAATTGCATCGCCCCCTGGTTGGCGGGAATCTCGGCAGGATTCAGGCCTCCCTGAGGGGATTGCGCTGCAAATTGCTGCGGCTGTTGCATCATCATGGCTTCGGGCTGTAGTGCCGTGGGGAACTGCGGGTTCATCAGCATGGGCGTCTGATTCCCCTGCCCTGCAACAGGCAACCAGGTAGCCGGTGGCGGTTGCCCCCCAACGTTCATTCGTCCCGTATCCAATTCCAATCGCGCCCCGGAACGATACACCAGCAAGCGTACCGCATCGCCACGCTGTAAACGATCCATCACCCCTTGAACCTGATCAGGGGTTTTGAGCCACCGCCCATCCGCCTTTAAAACGACATCATCCACCCGCAATCCCAAGGCCTGTCCCGATAGCCCCGGGTCCACCGACGTTATGATCGCTCCAAACGGTACCGGTACCCGCAATTTTTCCGCCCGGGCACCATCCAACACCGTCCAGGCGAGGCCGGAGCCATTGGCAGGGCCATTGGTAGGGCCATTGGTAGAACCTGCAGTGGGACCAGTCGCCACCTGAGCCGGATCGGTCACTCCGGCAACGGTGACCCCGATGGCCCCTCCGGGATTGAAAGAAAACTGTTGCATGGCATCAAAATTACGCTCATCCGGCCCTCCGGGTCCAACGCCCGCTCCCTGGCCCGGCCCTTGACCCGGGGGTTGTCGATGCAAGCCCGGCCCCGGCCCCACTCCGAAAGCGATCGGTTGCGCGGAAGAGATGATTTGATGACAGTTGGAACAGGGTCCCCAATCGGCATGGGCCAGCGGGGCATTGGCCGGGATGGGGGGCCCCTTGCGTGGCTGGGTACCTGCGACATTGGTGAACGCAACCGCCTGCGGACCAGGGAGAATATCGTGACAATTGGCGCACGGTCCCCGATCCCCATGGGGTGGCGTGGCATTGGCTTGAATCGGCGGTGGCGGGCGCACGGCAATGTGAGCCCCGGCAGCCTGCCCGACCATGGGAGTGGGAGGCGATGGCATTGCGGGCCGGACCGGTGGCAACGTAATCCACTCGTCCAAAAATTCGCGGGCGGTGTTGATGGGCACCGCAAAACCCACTCCGGCAAAGGCGCTGGTGGTGGTATAAATGGCCGTATTGACCCCGATCACCCACCCCTGCCCGTCCACCAGGGGGCCACCCGAATTGCCACGATTGATGGCCGCATCGGTCTGAAGCAATCCCTTGTGCAGGACGCCACCAATGTTGACCACCTTGCGCTTACCCGACACGATGCCCTTGCTCACCGAATGATTCAAGCCAAACGGTGAACCGATGGTGATCACCGAATCGCCGATCTGGGCACTTTCACTGTTACCCAGGGGAGCCGGCTTGAGTTTGTTGTTCGGCTCGATCAGCAGCAGCGCCAAATCGCGGTTGTTGTCCCGGGCGACGACATCGGCAAAGAAGCTCTTGTCGCCCGCCTCGTTATACACCATGACGACAATATTTTTGGAATTTTCCACCACATGAAAATTCGTCAGGACGTGTCCCTCCTCGGTTACGACAATACCCGAACCGATGCTTTCCTGGGAAACGCCACTGTACGGGTTGGCGAACTGCAGGCCATCCGGGGCAGGTGCCTTGACCGTCTGGGGCAACTCGGGACCAACCTTGGGACCGGCAGACTGGGCCATGGGCGGCGAATCGTTGTGGGCGCTGATGTTGACCACACTGGGCATCAAGGCTTTGACCACTGCGGCAAAACCCTGTGGCCTGTTGAAACCGTTGGGATCACCGGCGGGTTGTACCGGGAATGCAGCGGCCACGTTACGCGGCTGTGCCGCAGGGACGCCGGTAACAACGGGTCCGCCCTGGCGTACCGCAGTCGGCTTGCCCTGGAATTCGTTGTACCAATAACCACCGATCAGGATGGCGACAGCGACCGCAGCGATGAGATAGAGGTATTTGTGATACTCTCTGCCACAAAACTTATCCGATCCGTTTGACATGAAGGCCATGAGGTTTTATTCGTCCCTGGAAACGGCGTCCCGGCCCAACTCCTCGGCCAACCCGGCACTACCGGTATTCCCTTCTTCACGAACCCGGGTGATACCGGCGCCCAGGGCGACAAAGCCCAACATGATCAGCAGCAAAGGCACGATACCCCGCAGCATTTCCACCACCGACCACCACCATACCGATAACCCCCAGAGACCCAGAGCGAGGGCAACGAGCCCAAAAATTATGTTGGCCATACAACCTGTTCACCCCCAAACGCTCGCGTTTTGATTTAGAGTTCAAGGTCCGTATCACGAGCGGACCTCGACCCGATACGGGCCAACGCCTCCTCCTTCAGACCATCCCGGGATCCGGCACGTAAAACCCACAGACCGTACGCCATAATGACAAAATTTGCAAGCCCGGTGAATATGAAGGGAGACGTCGGACTCAGAAGGTCAAACAAAAACCCGCCAATCTGGATGAAAAAGACGATGCCGATGCAACCCACCGTGTTGAACGCCCCCATCACGGAACCGCGCATGTCCGGTGGCGAGATATCCAAGGCGAGGGTTTGCGGGGCCAAAAGGCATCCCGCCTGTCCCAAACCGACAAACAAGGCCGGGAGGAAAGTCCACCAACTGAAAGGGTTGATGATCAATCCCATGCCGGTGAAGCCGGCACCCGATAGCACCATGCCCAACGTTAACGATTCGACACGCCCGACATTTTGGATCAACCATCCCCAAAACGGCAAGCTGATCAAAATAATAAAACCGATAAAACCGATGACGATACCCGCCTGTCCCGCAGCCTGGGCATGACTTACGTGGGGAAGGAGGTCGGCAAAATAGATGAACCAGGTCATCAGGAACAGGCCAATGATAACCATGTCGTTGCGCGAGGAAAAAGCGGCCAAAAAGCTCAAGCGCAAATCCCTATCTTGGCGTAACAATGCCATCACCTTGGCGAATGGAAATTTTTCCTGTTTGATGGGAATAGCCCTCTCCGTCAAAAAATGCCGGCTCAACCAAGCACCAGCAACAGCCGTTGCCACGGAAATCATCATCACCATGGTCAAACCGATGTATTTGGGCAATTGCATGAGGACTGCATACACCAGAGTTGCGCCAAAGGCGGTCATGAAACCAACCTTGGCCAGCAACATGGGGCGATTTTTTTGCGTGGTATAGTCGCCGGTCAGGGTGCCCAGTTGGGGCCAGACGGCGGTGGAACCAATGGACATGACAATACGGGCGGCATAAAAAACCGCCACCCCGCTTATTCCCAAGAACAAACCGATTTCCAGACAAAATGGCGTAATCGCCGCCGTGATCGCCGACAGCACAAAGCCATAATACATGATGGGTATGCGTCCAAAACGATCCGAAAGGTAACCCAAATAGCCGACGAACAGGAGATCCACCAGTTCGGTGATCACCTGGATATTGGCGTTGACGAATCCGGCATTGTCCCGCCCCAAACCCAAACCTTTCAAAAATAGAGGTTGGGTTGCCAATACCAGGGTCATGAATATCATCGACAACGCCACAACCAAATAAAGGCTGTTGCGCAAACTGGTGGAAATGTCCTGTGACGGATCAGTTTTCATGTACTTCAATTAATAAAGGGTCAACAACAACACAGGGCATCCCAACCCCGGCACAAATCCCGAATTCCGGCAAAAAACTCATGAAAGCAAATTTTGAACCGATTATTAGGGCATGATCCCGGGCAAACAATCAAGTCGTCTTGAAGCAAATTTTCCTTGAACCCGGCAACAAAATCACCGTGAAAAAAAAAATTCATCGGGCTATACTGCGCCCTCGGAGACATCGTGCAATCCGTGACCACAGGCACCAAAAATTGACGCAAAGGGGAACACCATGGCCATCGCCGCGAATACCCAATCTGGAGGACTCAACCAGGGGACCGTGAGCCCACCACCGCCCGGGGTGGAGGTGGAAGCGCCTGAAGGTGCCAAGGCCGTTGCCGCCAAAGCCAAGGCAGGCAAAGCCGCCACATTGCCCGCCAAAGCCAAGGCAGGCAAAGCCGCCACATTGCCCGTCAAAGCAGCCACTGTCACCCCCCCTGCCAACCTGCCCCCGGGCGCCGAATGGGAAGCACCCGAAGGGGTAAAAGCAGCAAAGGTCACGACGGCCAAAACAACCGCTGTCAAAGGTGCTGCAACCCAAACCGCCACAACCAAAGCCGCTGCAATCAAAGGAACCACGGCCAAGGCCGCGCCGGCAACCATCGCTGCCACCACCAAGGCCACTACCGGAAAAACATTGGCAGCCGGCAGCCTCGTCACATCCAAGGGCGTCCTCGCTTCCAGCCCCAGCGGCGTTGCCATCAAGGGAATCACCACCGGCAGCTCTTTTTTGTCCAGCGCCCTGCCCGGCCTCGGTTTCAGCCTCGGCGGCATGGCACCCCTCCTCGTCGCAGGTGCAACCGCCGCACTGGGTATCGGTATTTACAGTTATATGAAAAATAAAAAAGGCATTGCCAACGAATTGGATGATGCCATCAGCTAAATGGATCGGAGTCTTTTCTTATGGCGTTTCGTGCGTTAACGGTCAGCAAACATCGATCCCCCAAATCGCAAATCCTTGCCATGTTCAGCTATTTGGGGGTGCTGTGCCTGATTTCCCTGATGTTCAACGATAATGGCGATGACTACGTCCGGTTTCATGCCAAACAGGGGCTGGTCCTGTGGATTTGGGGCATTCTGGCCATCTTCAGCCTGTACGTCCCCGTTTTGGGTGGGTTTATTTTCAGCTTTTCGGTGTTGATGATTACCCTGTTCGCTATCGCCGGGGTCGTCTCCGTCCTGTTCTCCCGGGCGTGGCGATTGCCGTTTATCTACCAGCTCGCGAGCCTGCTGTAACAGAATAATCAAAACGCTCGGGAAGAACGGACCTACACACTCTCAATAAGATCCGATGGTAAAACCGGAAATGTGGGTGCCGGACTGAACGCGCTGTAACAAACTTTCAGCTTCGCTTTTACTGGCCAACGGACCGGAAAACAAACATGTCATGGCACCGTCCTGGATGGTTTTTTTATAGACCAGGGGAACATGAGGACGTACCAGGCGACCACGATCCAGGGCATTATCGGCCCGAGAAAAACAGCCCAAGGCAATGAAATACCCCTTCTTTTGCGCACCCTCGGGGGCCGGGTTGGTGACGCCATCCACCAGCTCAGGCATTGCAGCAGGTCGATTCGCCTCAGTCACATCCCCCCTGGGCGCGAGAGATGCAAGCGTCTGGATGGGTGTCTCCTGAGCAGAAGCTACCTGAAGCGCTGCTGTCGGAGCTGTTTCTGACGCCACCGCAGGTGCCGGAAACGTAGCCAATCCCTCCGCCAATTTATCGCCAGCCGGGGCCGCAACAGGAGTCAATGGGGCATCACTCACCACGGGCGACGGGGCCTCAGCCACCCGTACCGAATCCGCCTCCCCTTTGCCTGACCCCTTGATCCCTTCGGATCGGGTTGTCTGCAAAGCCGCTTCCTGGAGTATGCCTTCCAACTTGCCATCGATTTCTTTGCGCAAACGCGACCATTGAGATTCGCGAATCTCATTGGCCACATCCATTTTATGCCCCAGGCCGATTATCAAGCGACCCAACCGATCATCCCGCTCTTTCATGTTGCGATCCAGCCTGGATGACAAATGCTCCGCCAAGCTGTCCACCGTTTTCTCGGCAACCCATTCCTGATCGTCAGCAATTTTGGCCTTTTTTTCCGGAACCCAACCCGGCTCATCCTGCATTCCCCCACCCACCTTTTTGGGATCCATCAGGACAACAGCCGATAGGACGATAAAGCTTACGAACAAGAAGCCTATGAAAAATTCCAATACGGTGATGACGAACAGACCCTGGCCGCTTTGAGGCCCCGCTGAGTTAGCCATTTTTGGATGTATCCTTCCCGCTTGCCAGTTTAAGTGTCGTGCGACAGCGGTAGTCAGTGCCACGCCCGATCCAACACCCAACATGGAACCAGGCAGACAAAACCAACCTGAAACGTATTTTCTTCGTATCCTAAGCATGTCCTAAGCATGCAACATGCCAAATGTTTATTTTTTTTCAAAGCTATCCAGGAGGGCGGCATCGACAATCCCAGGCGCGTGCAAACAACCGTACTAGCCCTGCTCCCCATGCCGCAGGATTAAATACTATGGACGATCATTGTAAAATAGATTATAAACAAGGCTCTTCGGATAGCATAATAAGAACCATGAATGGTCAACCAGGAGGAAAGACGTAACCATGACGCAAACCACAACGAATACCCGGCTGGACGTCACAATCGCCCGCATCAGCCACCTTCGTTGGGAGTTGGATCTGGAAGCAGCGGTACTGGGTGCAAGCAACACCATCCACATGCCCCAGTACCAGGATTGTGAATTGGGAATCTGGCTGCACAGCCGCGGCCAGCGGCAAATTGGCAACCGCACCCTGCTGGCCGAATTGATTGAATGGCACCGCCGATTTCATCAGGCGGGGGAGTCCATCTGTTCACAAACACTGCCCAGACAAAACCCGGCGGCAGCTCTACCCAGTAGCGTGGACGAACAACTCAAAGAACTGCGACATGCCAGCCACCACATTATCAGCATGCTCACCCAGGCGGAGCTGGAGCATCACGGCAACAGTCCGATCTCAGAGCTTCCCACCCACCCTTGGAGCCGCTTATTGGGCTTTCTGTTCCATGGACCACGCTTGGCAGCCTCGGAAAAAGCCGGCATCCTGGAAGTCAACCAAGCCCGTCTCCTCCACTTGCGCTGGGCCAACCATTTGCCGGAGACCTTTCGCAACCGGGGCCGCCGTATCTCCCTGGAATCGGTGGAGTTGTGCCCTTTAAGCGTCTGGATCCATGGTACCGGACTGAAACGCTTTGGGCAAATGCCCGAGCTGATCCGATGCGACCAAGCCCACAAGGACTTTCATGCACGCGCCGAAGAGATTTTGAGCAACCTTCGCATGCGCCGGGACCAACATGCCGACCGGGCCTACGCCGATGTTCTCAAGCTCAGCAAGGAGATCATTTACCTCTTGAGCGTCATCGAATACCGCCTATTGGGTGACGCCGCCATCCGCCGGTTTTCCTCCCTCATCCCCTGAGGAGACCACATCCCGGGCGCTACCGGCGGAAGGGTGGAGCATGCTCATGTCTTCAATGCTTTCCACCGAATGCGACAACCCATAGGTAATCAAGTAGGGGACACGAAAACGTCGTTTGCCGTTAACCATGATCTCAAATTCACCACGCCGCGATTCCTGGCGCCAAACCACCCGATAAATCACCTGTTTGTGGGGGGAAACGGAAAAATTGAGCCGAATCCTACGGTGGATCTGACTGCCAATTTTGACACCCAAAGAGCGGGACAACTCCCCGGAAATTTCACTGGAAAACACTTTGCCAAAACCACTGCGCCAGGAACTGCTAACCTCCGTGCTGCGATCAATGTCCAACGCCACCGTGGCCGCACGGCTGAATTCGTTGTCACTGCTCAACACCCGATCACCAAAGCGATTGTCCAAAGGGACCTCTTCGGTAGCCAATATCAAGGATTCATCGCTAAACACATGGTCCCGAACAATTTCCACCCGCAGTTCCTTGGAGCCGATCGGCTCCTCGCTATCGGCCGCCTTTTTGGCCGCCCGATGCCCAAGCACATAGCCCACTGCCGAAAACACGCCTATCGGAAGCAAAAAGGGGAGCATACAATCACCTCAATCCTCAAAGAAACATCACCATGACCCATCCCGCCACGCTATCACAACCCCGCCTGGCAAAACATGACAATCAGCACCCCCCCACGTTCTTTTCCTCTTGGCCTCCCCTCATTTTGGCGATACAGTGTGCCACCAGTATACAAAACCAATCACCTGAACATCACACATGAACTCTGGGAGAAACCCATGGTGCCCAACCAACCCGCGACCGTCACCCTGGTCAAAGCCTCAGGGATCGTTGCTGCAAAATCGTTTCCAGCCAAACTCCTCTCCGGTCAAATCCTGGGGTTGAGCCTGGCCGCTGTCAACCCCTGGATCCTTCTCGGCATCGGGGCCATCGGTGGCTATTATTACAGCCGCAAGAAGCGTTTTACTTTTTTCTGAACCCCCGCAAAAAAGGATCACCCGCGAACGAAGGTTACCGCCGCGGCGGAAAATTGGCAACAACCGAGAACTCATGGTGATCCGCAATCCCGGACATATTAGCGAAACTTATTGAAATTACTTGACTTTCGTCAATCGGCCTCTTTTTTGCAGTAGAGCTTCAGGGTCACTCCTTTAAAAAGCACCTACTTGAAAAAAAAGAGGCCGTACTCATGAACAAGCTTTCAACATCCAACCAAACCCTCACCTTTACCACTATCCCGGCTACCGAGCCCGATCAGGCTTTTGAATATCCCGCCACCATTGGCACGGCAGCACCCATTGCCAGTTCTGAAGGATGTTACAAGCATACCCCGGTTGCCTCACCCGACACCAGCCATGAACCTGCGGGGTCAAGCGAGTCCTCCCCCCCCCATCCCACGTTCATGGGGCAGACGGCAACAGCCCAACGCCTGTTGGCGGCACTTGATGCCCAAGCCAATCCCATCACCATCAAGGGGATCCATTTTGTCACCCCCCAGTCCCAGGAGGACAGCGATGCGATGCCCGGGGCGCTGGAAAAAAGGGTTGGTATCCAGCACGTCAATCAAAAACGCTACGCCAAGGCGGTCAAGTTCCTGCAACGCGCCCGGGAACTGGGGCAAGATGACTATGCCTGCGATATGAATCTGGGTTTGGCCTATACCCGCCTTGGACGCCTTGATGAAGCCATTGAACTGTTACGGACCTTGCAAACCAGTCATCCCTTCGATGCTGGCGTTGCCACACTCCTGGGCAAAGCACTGCTGTTATCGGGCAAACGTAAGGAAGCCATCAATGTCCTGGCGCCTGCCTCCCTGACCCATCCGGATCGGTTCCACTTGCACTATTACCTTGGCATTGCCCACGCCAAACTGGATCAGACCAACAAAGCCATGGACGCTTGGCGCAAAGCAGCCGCCATACGACCCCACGACAAAGAGATCAAACGTTGGCTGACCATCGGTGAACGTATCGTGTGTTATACCTAAACCGCAGCTATCTTGGAATGTGTAGTTATTGTCATCCCCGCGAAAGCGGGGATCCAGAGCCCGCCCCCGAGAGCCTAAATCGGGGGGATCTACACACCTTTCCCTGACTTTCTGGATTCCCGTTTTCGCGGGAATGACGCGGGAAAACTACGTATCCCGCGTTGGTTGCGGTTTAAACCGCAACCAAAAAAAACGCCGCAATCCCAGCCTTCGCGAGATTGCGGCGTTTGATGAACATCAGGCTTTCCGGATATCAGGCAAAGGGCCAAAGGCGCATCGCCTTCTTTTTGCGGTAATAGACGTAACTGCCAATCGCTGCTGCGGCCAAGATCCCCGGTCCCCAAGCCCCGAGCCCAAGACCCAAGCCCAGGCTCAGACCTTTTCCGGTCCAAATCGTCCCAGCTTTTACCGCTGTAGAGGTAGCCGCCGCCGTCCCGGTCTTGGTAATTCCACCGATAGCCGTCTGTACATTGGTACCAACGACCCCCTTCCCCGCCACGGTGGCTCCTTTAGCCACCTTGGCAGCTTGCGCCGCTTTGGCAGCCTGAAACTCAACCTTCCCGGGGCCGATCAAAGTCAAGGTCTCGCCAGGAAGGAGATCCGCATTCATTGTTGTGGCTGGCATAATCAATCACTCCGATGTTGAAAGGGTACTCTGGCGACAAGAATCACAACTTCATAGCCAAATTGTACACGAACGGCAGGCGCCAAGCCCGGTCAAAAATCACGGCCACCATCCCGACCAACGAAAGAAAAGTGATCGCCAGGATGGAAAAATTAAAAAACACCTGCCCGATCCCTGGTAGGTACAGACCCAGAATGGCCAAGACTCCCCAGATCCACAAGGCAACACCCTGACGGGCATGAAAGCTGACGTACTCATCGTCACGGCTGAAGACCAGCGGCACCAGACAAAGAATACCCAGATAACTCATGATGGCCATAACGCGGCTTCTGCGGCCTACTTTTCTTTTTATTTTATCCATCAAACACATCCCTTTTATTACGTGTTAAAGCCTGTATGTTAAGAAACACCCCACAATGAGAGCCTGTAACCTTAAATCAACCAAGGCCACCCCCCCTTGTCCCACCATCCTGTCCCGGGAAAAGACAAAACGATCAGGCCTTACGTTTCATGTAGCTGTAGACACCCACACCGGCTGCCGCAACGGCACCCACCAACAGGACCGGACCCCAGGCACCCAGGCCGAGCCCCAAACCCAAACTCAGTCCGGTACCCTTCCAGATGGTCCCTGCCGCAGCAGCTTTCGCGGCTGTCGTACCGGCAGCGGAGCCTGTCATAGAACCTGCTACAGAACCTGCCGCCACCGTCGGTGCTTGGTTGACCAACACGCCTGTCCCTTTGCCTGCGGCCCCCGCCCCCTTGGTCAGAGCGGTAGCCCCGACCGCCTTGGCTTTGGCGGCAGCCGTTTTAATCGTTAGCTTGGCCTCACCACCCTGGAACAACACTTCCGTTCCGTTTGGACCTGGTTGCAGAACCCCGCGAATTTCCAAGCCATTCAAGCCCACGGTCTGTCCGGTGCCGACCAGTTTACCGGCCCCTTCAATCTCAACCAATTTCGGGAGGACGATTCCGGCCTTGGCAGCCGCCGTTTTGTTACCCACTACGGCGATGTTACCCATCTGGGCTGTTTTGGCTCCGGTCGCCGCTTTACCAGCACCCGTTTTGGCCAAGCCTTCAATGGTGGCATTTTTCGACAGCATGATCTTTTGCCCGGTGGTGATCGCCTTGCCATCCGCCCCGGTGAGCGGCACGATGACGGCACTCTTGGTCCCGACTCCTTCAACGACGAACGTTTTGCCTGTCAGTTTGGCAAGTTCCCCGTTAGCCACGACCACGGTATTTTGAGCTACTGGCATATTCAACCCCCGTTCTCATGAGACAAATCACGCACTTCCGAACGCTATCCACAACCAGATCACATTGTTTGTTGATCGGTTCAGAATACGCGCCACTTTAATCTCTGTTTCAACCGCTTGGCAAACATCATTCAAGCGCTACATAGATTAACAATGATGATTTGGAATCGCAAGAACTTTTGACAATAAAATATATTAAAAAATACGGCACTTGTAACTGTGTTCAATATCTATACATGAACAATTGTTCATATTGTCAATTTAATAAATACATTATAGAATAGAATAGAATAGAATAGAATAGAATAGAATAGAATAGAATAGAATAGAACCTTAGTTCATACATTAGCCTTCTGTCAATATGAAAAGTACAAAAAAGGAAAATAAACAAGATAAAACCATAACAACAAACCCACATGATACAACACAAGAGATCGCGCACCCACCCGAACCAACCGTTGCGAAATCCTCTTTAGCCTGTCAACACGCCATGCCGCAAGCTACGCACGACAAGGCCACGCGGCACCCCACAAGGTCCATCGTGGCCCAGTCGAACGACACCATCCAAACAAAAACGAAATCTCACAGATTACACTCAGGCACCAGTCGCAACATCAGGAACGGCGCTCCATCACACCAGACCCCGTGCCCCGTCCTGGCGGTTCAAACGGAATCTCACTACCCAGTTTGCGACCCAGACGCTGGAAAGCCGGTGCATCATAACTGCCCCTCAAATTGAGAGGATCCCCTTCGACAACACGACCATCGTTGGTAGACGGCTCCGATAGCAATTTTTCCATCATATGCACACTCCCTGCATTCAGTTGGCTGACACCACAGAATTAGCATATTCCAAGCCAGCCCATTCCAAGCCACATCTAACGCATCCGCGTCCAGGCCAACAAATGAGCCAATACAAAGCGTGCCGCCAATCCAACCAACAGGGCAATCAGCAAAGCCTTTATCAGGACCCAAACGTGCTTCGCCATAACCATCACCGTTTCAAATCACCCCCGATGCCGGGAACACTATTCCCAACGCCAAACATCAAACCGCATCACCCTCTGAATTTGGAATGAAGCTGACGTGAACATGACCAATATGCGATATTTGCTGATAAATTTGTTTAATCAAATTGGATTCCAAATGGTGCAATTGGGTAACGGAAAGCCCCTGATCAACACCCAAAACAATATCCAGTTCCCAGGTATCCCCCAACCTCCTCCCACGTAAACTTTTCTTGCATCGAACCTCCGGGAGGAAATCAACAATATCCTCGACCTCCTTCAGGATATGTTCCGGGGCACGAGCATCCAACAATCCTTTGACCGCGTCGGTCACAATCATGAGACCAGCCCGCATCACCAACAAAGAGACAACCAATGCCACCAGATGATCGGCCCAGGTCATCCCCAACCAAGCCGCAACCACCCCCAACAGGATTGCCAACGCCGACAAGGCATCGTTACGATTGTCCCAGGCCGCCGCCGTAATGACCAAATTATTATTTTCTCGCCCCACACAGGACATGTACCGGTGCATCACCTCGCAAACCGACCCGGTCAAAAGCGTTCCGACAATTGCCAACCCCGAAGGGGCTGTAACCTTTCCTTCATGCAGATGAATGATATTGTAGTACATGAAAGAGATCGACCCGACCAGCAACACCAAACCGACGAACAAGGCCGTCAAAAATTGTATCTTGCCATAACCATAGGGAAAGTCGGCATCCGCAGGTCGGATGGATGCGCGAATGCCCAGATAATTCACACTTTTGCCCAACAAATCACCCAAAAATTGCAACGCAAAGGCATGCAGGGCCACGCTCCCTGCCAAAGAACCGAGGGCACCATTGAACACAGCCTGACCAGCGGCTACGGCCAAATCCAGCCGCACCGATTTCATCACACAATCACCACAGCTCAACTTTCGCCCCACCGTCACCCTCACAAATGGAAAAACCCGGTCAGGCAACGACCTGGCCGGGTTGATTTTCCTTGAAGACGCCGCTTTACCCTTACACGTCAGGCTTCACAGCCATCACTTACCAAAATGTCACGCAGTAGCCGCCTCCACCGCATCGCCGTCAACCTCGGCCTCTTTACGCCGCTTTAAATAACTGTAGACCCCAACACCCGTCACGGCAGCGCCCAACAGTATTGCCGGACCCCAGGCACCGAGACCGAGACCAACTCCCAACCCCATCCCCGTCCCCTTCCAGATCACGCCGCCACCAGCGGTCTTGGCCAAAGCGGCCTTGCCAACCACGGTACCGGTTTTGCCCGCGACCGCAACCGGAGCCACTGAGGCCGCCGGTGTCGTCAAAGCAACCGTCTGAGCCGTGGCCACGGGACACCCGGCCGCCGCACCACCCCCGACAGCCGCCACGCAGGCTCCACCGCCCCCTTTGACCAGGGTCATACCCGCAGTAGCCGGTTTGAGCATGAGCCACGATGCCCCACCCTTACCAGCCATGACCGGTGCCTTACCGACCATAAAACTTTTCCCCACCAAAGACGAAGAGGTCACGCTGCCAGCGTTGGCCTGAACCTTAAGGGCAACAATCTTTCCGCCACCCGCCGGTTGCATGAAGACCCAATCCGCACCCTTGGCCCCCATCACTGGCGACGGGATAACCGTAAACGTTTTCCCGGCCATACCACTCATTTGCACAGCCTGCCTTCCGCCCTCCAGCTTGAGCATGGTCAGCCCCGCCGCAGTGCCGGGAGTCGCCACACCACCCGCAACCGCACTTCCGGTCACCGGATTCAACGCCAACCAGTGGCAGGCCCCACCCACTGTTACGGGTGCCTTGCCTACCATCACGGTCTTACCGGTGAGTGAGCTGAGGCTCGCCATTTGTCTGGCCCCCTCCAGTTTAATGGCAACCGTCTTTTTGGCAGCAGCGGCACCAACTTCGCCAGCCGGTTGCAAAAACAACCAGTTGCCGGTGAGCCCGGTACCCGCTGATGAGACTTGACCAACGACAAAGGATTTTCCAGACAGGGTACTCAACTGCGCCGCCTGCCGCGCCCCCTCCACTGCAAACAGCATCGGTTCGGTACCAGCCATGAGACTTCTCCATTATTGATAGTAATACCAACCATTGATTTTTAAAGTAGCGCATTCCAGGCTACGATCATAGTGTACCACCCGGAAATAGATATCAGACACCTGAACCGTAGTAAAGGAATCACTCCACATAATGAAGACCGCCTGACACGGAATGGTCACCTTCTCCGGTAAGCTGTTTGTCACCCACTGTCCAGGTTTTGACCAACCACATGGCCCCCAGCACCAACAGACCAACACCAAAGACCGGTCCCATGGCCATGGCCGGGAAATGAGCCGACATGGCCGGCAGGGCAAATTTGGCGGCTGAGTGACCAATCATTCCGCCCGTTCCCAGCATGGAAGATTTGGCAATCATCACCGTTTTGCCGGCACTCACCTGCACAACACCCGGCCCCGTCAACGTCAGAACTTCTCCAGGTCCAAGTTCCGTCAGCAATTTGCTGGCCATGTTTTCCATAGATTCATCCCCTAGCCGAGCCATTCAAGTGGTACTCGGAAACCCAATCCAGCAGCCACGCAAAGCAGGCCATGCTGGACCCTCACGACCCCACCTCGATGCCAATCCATGCCCGATCATCGACACAAAAAATCGTCAAATTCCCCACGCCGAGACGATTCCAAACTCATTTTTTTCCAGAGCAACGACACAACAAAATAAAATATCTCAATATTAATCCGTTATTTATATAATATCATCCAAGAATGGCACCTGATTTGCATTATCTCGCCTAACACAAGCCAGTCAAACAAACGCTGGCCTTAGGAAGCACAACGCAATCCAAGGAGAATCTCATACCATGGCCCTGCACACTATCAGCAATCATGGCATTACCGTCCCCAATACACCCCCGCCGGCGACCAAAAAACTGGACCGCTACGTGGACCGCATTGAGCGCGCCCGTCAAGCAGCCCAGGATGCTGCGCGCAACCACATTGACCGCATACTGACCGAGGCTGAGGCCGATGGTTTTGACCAGGATATCGTCCGCCTGTTGGCCCGGGAACGTCGCATGGCAAGCGCCCTCGACAAATTCCTGGCCCGCCGGCATCTTTCCTGAAACGGCACGGCCTTGCAACGGAACTCAGGCGACGTCCACCCCGAACATCGGACGAAAAGCTCGCTTGCCCAAAAGCATTCGCACATGCCGGCAAGCGAGTACGCCCCGTTTCCAGATTTCGCAACCCGCCAACGATGCGTATCCCCGCCAGATTTGTTCGCCCCTTTCCTTCACGAAGCAGATTCATTCGATCGTAAAAATTTTATCCAGATGAGCCAACTTGACGATTTGGTTCACGTTAGGGTTCTTCATGGCACCGGTAATCATCACCTTGCCATTTTTCTTTTCCGCGCATTCTCGAATCATAAGAAGCACGCCAATACCAGCCGAATCAATGGATTGCACCCCGGACAAATTGATGGACACTGACCTGATGTCCTCCAGTTCATAGCATTCCCGCCGGATTGACGACCACGTTGTATGATTGAGGGGACCGACAATTGTGATATGCACATCCCGATCCCTGTCAACAGTCAGATGAACCTTGGCCATGGCACCATTTCTTCAAGGATGTTTAAACACGCATCTATGATTATGATTTTTGCATCATATACACCCACCCCCCGGGAATGCCTTCTGCGAAGTTCTGCCGCATCTGCATATCAGCCGCCCAGGTTCAACAACGGGCAAAGGGCAGAATAACAGCCTTCCTGGAAAATGTCTCGCGCAAATTTGAATTAAACCCCGCCTTGATCTATCTTTAGCAGTTCTATTTCAGGCCGATGAACAACCAACACCTGGAGTTTTCCCGTGCCCATCCCCCTGCTCTTGGCCGCATGCATCCTGTTTGCCATTTTCCCGGCAAGCGCCGAAGAGACCAAAACTACCGAAACCACCCTCCTCATCAAGGTCATTCCCCGGGGGGCCGAGGTATTGGTCAATGGCACCTTCATGGGAAAAGCCCCTTTTCTCATCAAAAATCCACAGCCTGGCCAAGTCAACATTCATGCCAGATCCATGGGATTTCGCTCTCTGACCCGCAATTTTGACGTCCTCGCCAACCAGAACAATGTCGCGGTTCTTATACTCGCCAGCCGGTCGAACGATACCGACAAGATTCCCGGCACGCTCATCATCGAAACCGACCCCCAGGGTGCCAACTTGTTACTCGATGGGCAAACACTGGGCAAATCCCCCATGCGTAACGAAAGCACCCCGGAGGGAGAACACCAGCTCACCGTGCAATTTCCAGGTTTAGGGGAAAAAAAACTGACGGTACAGGTCATCGGAGGTGAATCTGTCACGACAACCGTTTTATGGAACGAACCCAAGCCTAAAAGCTTTCTATTGGATATGACCCCCAAAGAGGCCAAGGTCCACTTTCTCAACTATCCCAAAACCTATCAACCGGGCATGCCACTCCCCAAAGGACGGTATCTTCTCCGCGCCTCCCTGCCCGGATATGTAACGACGGACATCGCGGTTGAAATGGGTGACAAGGACTTCCATAGTTGGGTTACACTACAAAAAAACGCCTCCGGGGAATGATCCCCACCCCAGCACCACCCCTTTGGCAACCTGCACGGATTCCTCATGGCATCTGTTTCAGGGTAGCCCGGGCTGGGGTAAACCCTCGCGATGCCGCACGTCGGGTCCAATTCTGAACGGAACTCCCGCTGGCCGCACCACCCTCCGGAGCATCCAACTGACCCAACACGTATTCTGCATAGGCCGCATCCATATTGGCCGCCTCCAACAGCCAATACCGGGCTTTTTCCGGGTCAACAGCCACCCCCTCCCCGTTGAGATAGGCCATGCCCATCTTGAGCCTGGCCCAGGCTGCCAATTCGCGGGATAGACCCGCTACGATTGCTCCCGAGGTTATTTTCTGCAACCAATAAAAAGCCTTTCCAGGATCTTTGGCGAATTTCCCCCCTGTCTGATACAGCACGACCAGATTCAGCGCCGCCAAGCCATCACCCTGGTTCGCCGCACGCACCAAGCCATCGAATGCTTCCTGCTCCGGCCCCCACCCCTCCACCGCCACCATCGCCTGCCCCAGGATCATGCTGACCCGTTCATCCACCTGCCCTTCCCGACGTAACAGGGAGAGAACCCCTGCATCACCGCCATGGGAACTCCGGGGGTCCATCCCCAACAACACAAGCAACAAAACCCAAAACCACCTTCGTGACTGAGCCGTTACGCCACTCATGGACGATCTCCCGGCGAACTCGCCGCCCCACAGCCAAAAAAAATATTATCTATCAAAGGGTGCCTGCAATCTCCAACCGGAACGGTTTTCCTCATGGAAAAAAATAGGCCCGTTGTGGTAAAAGCCAGTCTGCCGTATTGTAAATCAATTCAGCGAATGACCTTCAAAAAAAAGAACCAATCCCCTGATCATCCGTAAAGGACATCTGGACCTTCCATGGCCAACGACGATCTTCTCAAGCTCTACGGCGGCCTGGTTGAAGACCTGTTTGGCCCCCATGCCAAAGGGGGATTGGGATCCTTGGCAGAACCCGATAAACATCCGGTTCCCCACAGCAAGAAAAAGGCATCCCCTGATCAAACCCCTGCCCCCCCAACAACCACTGGGTCCGCAACCTTTGAGCGCTCAGAACGCGATAAAAATGAACTGCAAAAAATAGTACCGACCCTGCTCAGTCCAAATGACCTGACCCGTATCAACGGCGTCATTTCTGACTATAGAAAAAATTTCAGCCAGTCACAATCCACCGAGGCCCAGAAAGCGGATCAAAGCGTTTCAATACGGCAACTCAAATATTTCCATGATCAGATTGCCGTTGGCCAGGAAAACAGCCTGGAGCATAATTCTTTTTACCAACTGACCAGAATGTTGTTCCTGGCCTCTGTGAATGGGTTGTTCGCCTATTTTGCCCGGGAATCCCAAACCCGGATGGCCAAACTACCGCCATTCATAAGTTACTCACCCACAGTGCGGGAAATATGGCGACGCCCCAAGGAATTTGGTGGTTTTTTCTCAAAAATTTACGCAACCATAGCCAAAGTAGTCATCCTGACCCGCCCACCTTTGGCAATCCTCCTGTTCCTTGGTTCCACCTACACCACCTACCGTGGTGTCAACGACCTGCTCCAATCCCAAGAGTTACATTTCCTGGTCCAGGATGCTTTTCAGGGAGCCGCCGGCGAAAGCCGACGCTATCTGGTCTCGGTGCTGGTCGGAATTGCCCTCTCCTCGGCCATTCTTGACTTTAAAACCCGTCTGTTCGGCGCAATCGCCGACAGCGGTCGGGTATTCGTCGGCATCCGCGATGCCTTTCTGATCAATCCGCGTTGGATGATTCTCGCCCTGATCCTGACCTCACTTTCCATCAAGACCAATTACGATGGCATCGTCTCGATCTTTTCCAAAAAGGAAGATCTGACCGTTCAGGCCACAACCATCAAAAAGAACATCTATGAAGCACTCGGCAACCGCTTCTTCGCCTCTGCCAAAGAACCCAACTCCCTGTTCGACTTGAAAGCCGTCCTGGACGACAACATTGCCACGCTCATCCCCACCCTGGAAAGCATCCCCAACGATGAAGCGGGCGGTTTGGCCTCCAGCGGCGATGCCCGCAAGGGACCGCGTTACTGGGCCAAACATTTCATCATTTTCGGCGGCTACGAACCGGGTATTTCCGATGTCAGTCTGTCCATCAATACCCCTCTCGCCCAATCCATCGATCACATGCTCACCAGTTCCGGCATCGATTTTTATACGTCGGTACAGCAAAAAATCAACCTGCTCGGGCAAACCTATACCCGCCAAATCGAACAAACCGAATCCGCCATCACCCAACGCATGAACGCCCTGGATGGCATGATGAACGTCCGGGGATACTCCCTGTCGGAAATCAAACGTCTCCTGGCCATCGAACATTACCAAATCAACGCCCTGGTTGGCGAAATCATCCTGGAATTGGAACGTTCCAAGGATGTCTACCAGCAGGTTGTCGAAGATTTACACGACATTACCAAAGCCTATCTGGCCATCCTGCTCAAGGTCGACTTGTCGGGCAATATCCAACCCGGCGATTATGTCATCTCCGCCAGCATGAATGTCCCCAGGCTTGAATCCATTGAAAGATTACGCGCCGGAATGATCCCCGAGGCCCGCCATAAAAGTTTTGCCGAATTGCGTTTTTTTCTCATGGAACGCTATGGTGCCGCTGCCGGTGGCTTGTTTTTAATCCTGATACTTTTCTTGTCCATCAGCATGGACCTGGCTGATCCCATTTTGTTTGCCCGCTCCGTTGCCCGCCATGGCCGACGGGATCGGGAATCGGTCAATGTATTGCTCGAAGAGCTGTCCCAATGGGAAAAAGAGTTCACCCTGACCAGCAATGAACTCCTCGAATCCGCCCTCGCCCGAACCGTTCTCGGAGATCGATCCCCGATCACCAGAAATGAAGTCGAAATGCATTTTAACCAACAGGTTGATCGTTTGGATGCCGAAGCCAAACATCCCAATGATCGCAACTTCGTGGAAGGATTCCTTCTTTGGTTCCTGGGAATGTTCCTCCTCAACCGTCCCAATTGGACACGTTCCTACAACGTTCGGCTGGCTGCCCTGCAACGGATGATTCACCCTGGCAAGCCCATCCTCAAACAATGGTTTGCCGCATTTTTCTTCGAATCCGGAAAAATACCCGACAAAAACGGTCCCGTTCTGTCGGAAGCGTGTATCCAAATCCGCAATAATTCGCAACGAACCAAAGAACAGATCAATCGCATCGTCAAAGCCTATTCCAAACAATTGGATTCCGGAAACACTGAAATCGTAGAAAATTCTTTCATTACATCCACTGCCCCGCAACGGCGGTTCCATCGACTGTCACAACGGGGCAAAGAACACTTTGAGATCCTCCTCAATGTCTTTTACACCCTGTTTTTTAAAGGAATCCGCCCAACACCGGAATGGTTTCCCCTCTCCTATTACCATTGGCGTGAAGAATTCGTCCATTCCCTGGCCCGATCCTCCAACTTGAAAAATTTGATCGCCAGGTTGCAACCGGAACTCCAATCCTTATTGGACGTAACCATCCCGTCCATCTTTGAAAACAGCTACTACCCAACCGTTGAGATTCAAAAAAAATATGGCAACCACCTGACTCAATCCTGGAACGAACGCTTCGCCGCTTTTGAAACCAAACTCATGGATTTTGAGCAAAATCTGCTGGAAAGCCTGGGAATGATCCCGGCCCTGGCCGGTACCGGATCTCAGGCCGACTTTCTGGAAACCTTGAACAGCATGGAATCCAGGATGAACCTGAATACATCGCAAATCTTGGAAGTTCTCAAGGTCATCGACAACAATCGGGACCGCCATTCTGACCTGCACGTCATTACCGGTATGGCCTTGGAGGAAGAGAGTCAAAAATTATTGGAAGAGGCTTATGCCCTGATCGCCAAAATCAAAGAGGCGGAAGAACAGAAAAAACGGATGGAGGAGGAAAGGATACGCAAAGAGATGGAGGCCATGGCCAGCACCATGGACATGCGTCTGATGGAACTCAGGCAAATCTTCAATGACATCAGCCAAACCATCTTGCGGATGAAAATGCGTGAGCTACAATACAGGAAGAAAGGGTTTCCGTCGCAATCGGTGATGCTCAACCACCACTTGAATCGCTCCATTCTCGACCAAGCACCCAAAGAAGCCGATGCCATTATCCACGTCATGGAGACCATACTGCAATCGGACCACCCCTACACCCAACGTAACCTGGATACCCTGGATCAACTCAAAGTACAGGCCATGGAAATACAGGATCGTTTGATCGCCTTTCAAGATTTTAAAGGCATACTCACCCCAAAAGAGGAAAAAATAGCGGATAGCAATGGATTTCCGCCAAGCCCGGATATGCCGGTCGAGCCCAAAAGCTATCCCAACCCAAAATTCCAATCCCTGGCCAAACCATCAGCCCGAAAGCTGCCGTCAATAAACAAACCAAAACAAGAATGACAATTTTTCCTTTTTATTATTTTATTTAGAATGGAACCGTCTATGCTCAAGCAGCAAATTCCCTGGCAAGTTCTCATCGTCGATGACGTCGCCGCCAATATCAAAACAATCTCGTCCATTTTCGGCGATGAACACGAAATGTATTTTGCCACCAACGGCCCGGAAGCCCTGGAACTGGTCAATCGACAACCATTCGACCTCATTCTGCTCGATATCGTCATGCCGGGAATGACAGGCTTGGAAGTCTGCAAGGAACTCAAGAAGAGCGCGCACACCCGCCATATTCCGGTCGTATTCGTAACCTCGAAAGATTCCGGCACCGATATCGCCCAGGGTTTGGAAATCGGGGCCTATTATTATTTGACCCGACCGATCCATCGCGAAACGCTCCTGGCCATCGCCCAGGCGGCCATTCATCACTATTACAACCACCGGATCCTCCTGGAGCGAACACGAGCAGCAGCCAACTCATTGAAACTTCTGGATGAAGGTCATTTCAGTTTTCAAACACTCGAAGAAGCTGATTATCTTTCCATCCTCCTCTCCTGCCCCTGCAAGGAGCGGGAAAGCATCGTCGTAGGTCTTAGGGAATTGCTGTTTAACGCGGTGGAGCATGGCAACCTGGGAATCACCTATGCGGACAAATCGCAACTCGCTGATCCGACTGATTGGGAAACAGAAGTCAAACGCCGTATGCAACTTCCTGAAAACGTTCAAAAGAAGGTCTATGTCGCCTACAAACGATTGGGAGAAGAAATCGAGTTCACCATTCGCGACGAGGGCTCCGGTTTTGATTGGAAACCTTTCATGAAATTTGACCCGGCGCGTATGTTCGATACCCATGGGCGCGGTATTGCCCTGGCCTCTGGAATCGCATTTTCCAAAGTTGAATTCCAAGGGGTTGGGAACATTGTTGTGGCAACGACAAATATGGGGAAAATACAAGGATAACAATGACATGCCTGAACATTTGGCTTCAAGGGTGTGTCTTGAACCATCATGACGCGATAATGGCACTGTTGGAACCTATGAGACGCTGCAAAAACATCTCGGCCTCCTGGGACACCGAAGTAAAGTGAACCGTCATGGTTCCGTCTCCATCATCTTCGGTTATCACTTTGCAATACAATGGATTGGTGATAGAGACCCCATGAGGATTGAAAAGATCGATTTGCAGGTTGGTTAGCCTCTCAACACCCATATTGGAAGCAATTGTCGCAAGAGGCAGTGAAACTCCCGTAAGTCTTCCTTCACTGGAAGTTTTTATGGCAGATTTGCCTTCCATGATGTGGATGATCACAGGGACAGGATTATCGATGGGCTGAACATCTATTTTTTTCGTGTCTGGCAAATGGATGGAATATGGTTCTGCGATCCCTGTCACCTCATGGATGGTGATTGGACGTCCCACCCCTTTGGGCATGACTGGCCAACTTTGGCTGATGGCAAGAACAGGACCGCAGGCTCGGGCTGTGGCTTCTGAAACAAGAACCTGACCGCCAACGGTCAGTGACTCAATGCGGGAAGCAAGATTGATCGTACTACCCACGACACCATATTTGGTCCGTTGATACGAACCAATATTACCCGCAATCACATGTCCGGTATTCAATCCCACGCCCATCATGAATTCAGGGAACCCCGCATTTCTATTTTTTTCATTGACCTGCGGCATGGCCAACTGCATTTCCAAGGCACATGCCACGGCGCGTTGCGGATCATCTCGTTGACGCATGGGTGTACCAAAAATAGCCAGAATGCCATCTCCAATGAATTCTATAATTGTCCCCTGATGTTTCAATATTATTGTGGTCATCATTTCCAAATACATATTGAGCGCAGAGAACACCTCTTCCGGCAAATAATGCTCGCTCAAAAGAGTGAATCCCCGCAAATCGGACATCAGGACCGTGACCTCTTTCCGCTCACCACCCATGCGTAACCCATCGGGCGTATCCAAGATGCTGGCCACAACGTCTTCGGAGATATACCGGCCAAACGTCGAACGAATCAGTTTCAATGATTTTGCAAGGTCGCGGTTCAAGGCCCTGATTTGCAATTGCGTATGGATCCTGGCCAATACTATGGCAATGCTGAAAGGTTTGGTGATATAATCCACCGCTCCTAATTCCAAGCCCTTTGCTTCATCCTCCTCCTCATCCCTGGCCGTGATAAATATGATTGGAATATCTCGCAATTGTTCATTGGCCTTCAATTTTTTGCATACCTCATAACCGTCCATTCCCGGCATCATGATATCCAATAATATCAGGTCGGGTTTTTCAGACAGTGCCAGTTCCAAAGCGCCAGGGCCATTGGTTGCCACAATAATACGGTATTTGGCGTGCAGGGACTGGACCAACACCTTGATGTTGGCAGGCATGTCATCGACTATCAATAGCGTTGCATGTTTTTCTGCTTGGTTCATGACTGGTTCTTCAGGGGGATCTGTAGAAGGTCGGCAATAGACTCCAGGTGAGTTTTCGCCTTCTTGAAATTAAAGATATCCAGTGAAGACGCCAATAATTCCAGCTCTGTCTGAGAGTTGGAATCTTGAAGGATTTCCCGGAGAGGAACTACGCACTCCTGGGCACTGATATCGGCGTGTTGAATCCGCTCCAACAATTCCAATACGATCGTCCCAGCTTTTTCCCTGTCCACGTTATTTCCATCAGCAACCGCCGAACGATCATCGGTGATGATCGTGTTCTTTTTCGGGATGAAGGGGTGCGTCGATTCCAATATCTGATTTAAGCATGTTGCAAATTGAGACAACAATTCCTGCCATCGGTCACGCTCATCCTCCAGAATGGCCTTCTCCAAAGTTCGGGCGGATTCATACAAAAACTGGGCACCCAGGTTACCCGCAATACCCTTGATGGAGTGAAGGAGGCGTAATGCGTTTTCCAAAGGTCCTCTCCCATCCAAAGAAACCATGATCGCCTTGGTCGCCATGGAATAGTCGCGGTTGAATTCGCCAAGCATGGTTTGATACAACGTCATATTGCCGCCCAGCCGACGTAAACCAGACTCAATATGAATACCCGGTAACTCCCTCAGCATTGTTGTCGTGTACTCTCCACCCGCCCGCCTGGCCAAAATGCCATCCACATCCACCATACATCCAGTTGGCCTGATCCATTTTTCCAATGTTTCATACAATTGATCCGGGTCAATGGGTTTGGTAATGTAGTCATCCATTCCTGCCAACAAACATTGTTCCCGATCCCCGGTCAGGGCATGTGCCGTCATGGCGATAATTGGCAATTTAGCCAATCGCGGGTCGGAGCGGATCGCTCGCGTTGCATTGTAGCCATCCATCACCGGCATTTGAATATCCATCAATACCAAACTGTATTCCCCTTGCTGTAACAATGTTACCGCGGCCAAACCATCATTGGCGAGAGTGACCTCCATACCAACATTTTTCAATAATTCCTGAGCAACTTTCTGGTTAATAAGGTTATCTTCAGCTAATAGAATTTTGGCACCTCCCACCTTCCTGATCAATTGATTCATATCGATTAATTTTTCAGTTTTTCCATAGTGACTATCAACAGGTATACCTGAAACATCCATTATGGTATTGAACAATAAAGATGGAGAAATCGGCTTGGAGAGAAAAGCATTTATCTCAATTTGTCGTGCTTCCTTCTCGACATCTTCACGATTGAATCCGGTCATTAAAATAATCTTCGGCGGAGAATTTCCAAATAATGGGTCCAGACGAATCGCAGTAGCAACCTCGATACCGTCCATGGCAGGCATGCGCCAATCAAGCAGAATCAGATTAAAAGGATGACCACTTTCATGAGCCTCTCTCATTTTTAACAAGGTTTCGCTACCCGAAGAGGCCAGTTCGATGGATAGGTTGAATGATGCAAAAATTTCAGTAAATACGGCACGGGCGTTGTCGTTATCGTCAACCACGAGAATGTTCAGATTCTCCAGACATACAGGGGGTAGATGGTTGGCATTCCCCGGCATCGTTTTATGGCCCAGAGAGACTGTAAAATAGAATTGACTTCCCGCTCCAGAGGCACTTTCAACCCAAATCTCACCATCCATGAGGGATACAAGGCGTTTGCAAATCGTAAGTCCCAGACCCGTTCCCCCAAATTTGCGGGTAGTGCTGCCATCTGCTTGTGAAAAAGCCGTAAACAAACGGGAAATTTGATCCTCAGTCAGTCCAATGCCCGTGTCTTTCACAGAAAATTGCAGGAGGATATCATCTTTGGTTTGATCAATAATGGCAACCTGGACGATAATCTCCCCTTTTTCAGTAAATTTGACGGCATTAGCCAAAAGGTTGGTTATTATTTGCCGCAAACGAAGTTTATCTCCAACCAACAGCAATGGCCCCTTGGGGGGCAAAAACACGAGCAATTCAAGTTTTTTTCTGTCAATATCCCTGCGAAACAGTGCAACAACCTCATCCAGAAGAGTTTCCAGATCAAATTCGATGGGATCGAGGGTTAATTTCCCAGCTTCAACTTTGGAAAAATCGAGAATATCGTTTATGATGCCCAGGAGTATCCTGGAGGATGTCTTGGCGTGATCCAAATAGTCACGGGCTTTGGTTGGTAACGGAATACCCAGCGCCAAATCAATCATCCCCAGAACGCCATTCATGGGCGTACGAATTTCATGACTCATATTGGCAAGGAATTCACTCTTGGACTGGTTGGCGGCTTGCACGGTTTTGAGCGCATCCTCGGTCGCTCTAAGCAAAGAATTGGCACATTGCGACAAGAGACCGATTTCATCATGGCGGTGCCGTTCCCCGACCTTTAAGTAGACGCCGTGACCCGGGGTGATATCCTTCATTTTTTTAGCCAAATCAGCCACTGGTCTGGCAACCAACCGCCGAAACATCACCATCAAAATGACCGTCGCAATACCCGTTTGCAAGACCATCAGCACGGCATTGAAAATGGAACGCCTAGCCGCGGATTGATTGACATGATCCTGATCCTGAATCACGATCAATGAACCCATCTGCTCCTTGTGATCAACCGGGGAAAAGAGCGGATACACCGTTCCATTGGAATAATCGACCGATGCTTTCCTCGTTTTTTCCACGCGAAAATCTGTAAGCGTTTCGACACGTACCGCCAGAATGGTCGGATTGACCAGCAAACTTTGAATGACTTCGTTGGCAATGGGCTTGTTTTGAGTGAAAACGCCCACTTCGGCCTGGGATCGCACAGTCTCAACCAATTGTTTTTGCAGGTCATTGGCATTTTCGACTTCGTTGATGAACAGGTATTGGTAATAACTGGCTCCGGCAATAAGGGAAAACAGCAGCATACCCAATCCAACGGTAACGACAAAGCGGCGTTCCAGACTGGAATATTTGTTTATTTTAGTCATGAAGCCTCAACACCTGAACGACACCCGCATGGATTAACGCCGAATCCTCGACATAACCAATCGCCTTGGAATCTTCCTGAACAGCCAAGATAACGTCACCATTGTTTGTTTTTGTTACAGGCGGCATGATCTGTCCACTGACTGCCAAACGCGCCCAGTAAGTATTGACTTTATTCAAGGGCATTCCATTGATACGGCGGAAGAATTCCTCTCGCAAAGGTGCTTCTCGTGCATGATCAATAACATGTGCGATTGAGCCATCGGGAAAGGTACGGCTTCTTCCAAGATACAAATCGGAAACTTGGGCCGAACTCATCGAGGTAACGGGATTGCTCTTGTTAACAATAACGACAACATCGGCCGAATCCGCGCATGAAACCCAACCAATCAATAGAAAAAATACAGTCAGAAATACACGACGTGTTGCGCATATTTTTGCGGTGTAATTATCCATGGTCAGAATATGAAATCCATAGTAGCCGATAACATATTTACTCTGGCATTTTTTGTTACCTGACCTTCATCGCTATACCACAAACCGTAACCATTCGAGTTGATATGGGTGGAATCCCATTGCACCTTCAGGGCAACATGGCTATTGGCATCCCAGCGCAACCCTAAAGATCCCGTTTCCTGGTCAAAACGTGTCGAATTCAACGCCTGCACCACTGCGGTTTGCAAGATTGGCCCCGAAGGTCCCATGACGGCCCAACTGTCCGATGTTTGCCTGACGGGGGCGTTGGAACGAATACCGCTGAGCAGCATGAAAGGGGTGAAATCCCCCAATCGACGACCCAAGCCGATATAGGCCATCGTCCCATTGGGCATCATATCCGCAGTGGTGACCACACTGCCCAGTTCGGCTTGACCCAGCCAGGTTCCATCGTCATAAGCAAAGCCTAAATTGACGTAACGTAAGGTTACGTCTTTATAAGTCAATTCACGGAGGAGGTCGGAGGATTCGCTGCTCACGCCGGGAATCCCAGCCCCCGACACGGCGGCAAGCCCGGATTGCAACGGTGCCAACATTGGGGCATCGGTTTTGGGGATGCAATGGGAATACCCCCCCTTGATGCGCCAGGTATCTGTCTCCCGAGCAATACTGATGCTCCATATTTGATTGCTTTTAAAGTTGTACTCCGCATCCGCACCCATGGGAAACTTAAGTCCCGTGCGACCCATTTGTCCCTTGAAACGCCAACGGACAGCGTCATTCTCCAAGGTATAGGCAACGTCACCGCCATCAATGGAATACACCGGAACCCAGCCATAAAACTCCACGGGTGGGCGTACCCATGGGTACGCGTAGCCCAGATTGCGATGATCCGACATCAAAAACACATCATACCCCACCCGACCCAGTCGGGCATCAAGCGCTGGTGTCGGATGCACATTCACATAGGCCCAGTCCAAATAACGGTTCAGGGACGTATCATGCTGATCGCGCAACACCCCCTGGGTCATGACATCCATATATGAATTGAATTGATAGCTCGCTTGCAACCCTATGCGACTATCTTTTACCCAAGAATTGTTCATCAGGTTCAATTTCTTCGGCCTTTGGCTGATATCGCGCATGGCGGCCAGATTGGAACTGTCGTCATGACTGATCCCCAAAGTGCCATAGGCAAGATAACGAAACTGACCTTCCTCATCAGCTTGTGCGCAGGCAACAGGCCCTAACAATGGTAACGCAAAGGAAAAAAAGATAAGCGGACACAGGAAGGCTGAAATGGACGAAAAATTGCGCAAACCCATAATTTCACCAATATTCTATGATATGCTGACCCTATGCCCCTCACCGGATGCCGTGGAGTCTAGTACGGATCCTTATTGCTTAGCAACAAAAGCTTCCGGATTTTACAAGACATATCATGAACACTAAAATCTTGGAAAATTCGCTCGTGAGACATCGTTGACTGTCCGGTAAATATCAAGCATACTCATAAATAATTTTGATAGGTTGTATTTATCCTGAATTCTGCGGTTTGAATCAACACTGTAAAGAAGCTTTTGGTATCGAGTGTTCTGAAGATGGCTGATCCACATCAAACTACACAACTTTTTATATCCTTCCTGGAGGGGATTCTACTGCTGGCAAAAACAAGCAACGATCCCGAACTGTAGCATGGTCAGTAAGAGATGGCGTTACAGTTGCGAAGCTTGTAAAACTACTTTATGTCATCAACTGAAACAACCGTTTGGAACCGATGGAATACCGATAGGAGTAGTGCGCCATGCCCTTTCGCTGGAATCCCGAACTCACGATGCAGGACATCACCCCGGAAGAATATTTCCTGGAACGAAGGCGATTCATAAAGCAAGCCGCCCTGGTAGGAGCAGGGGCCGTCCTGGGACTCAATCCCTTGACCGCATTGGGTGGAGAGTCACAGGACGATACCGCAACACCTTATGAAAAAGCCACCCATTACAATAATTTTTATGAACTTGGCACAGGCAAGGATGAACCCGCCGCCAATGCCGACAAATTGCTCATCTCTCCATGGAGCGTCATCATTGATGGTGCCGTGACAAGGCCCGGCAAGGTGAGCCTTGAAGAGTTGCTTAAACCCCATGCCATCGAAGAACGAGTCTACAGACTACGTTGTGTCGAAACGTGGTCCATGGTGATTCCCTGGCAGGGATTTCCACTGAGAGACTTGCTGCGGCGTTTCGATCCCCAGGGGAATGCCAAGTACGTGGCGTTCGAGACCCTTCTCGATCCTCAACACCTCCCCGGACAAACCAGGAAGATTCTTGATTGGCCCTATCGCGAAGGACTGCGGATGGACGAGGCGATGCATCCCCTGACTATCATCGCCACCGGGATGTATGGCCGTTCCCTGCCCAATCAGAACGGGGCACCACTTCGTCTGGTGGTCCCCTGGAAATATGGCTTCAAAAGCATCAAATCCATTATACGCATCACCCTGACCGAGCAGCAGCCGGTCACCTCATGGAATCAAATGGCTCCTGAGGAATATGGCTTCTACGCCAACGTTAATCCCCTGGTTCCCCACCCCCGGTGGGATCAAGAAAGTGAACGACGCATAGGTGAATTCCGCCGTCGTCCCACGCTGATTTTCAATGGGTATGGTGATCACGTGGCTGGACTCTACGCCCACATGGATCTCTCCAGAAACTTCTGATTCCATGATTGCGGCCAGCAGGTTCCTTTTCGTTGTTGGACTGTTACCCTTGGCATGGCTGACCTACGCTGCTTGGCAGGATTTGTTGGGAGCCAATCCCATCGAGCGGGCTATCCGCTTCTGTGGTGATTGGGCATTGTGGTGGCTTTTGCTCACATTATCGGTGAGGCCGTTACGTCGGGTTCCGGGGCTGACGGAACTGATTCGCGTACGTCGGATGCTGGGGCTGTTTAGTTTTTTCTATGCAACATTGCATGTTATGGGCTACGTAGCGCTTGATCGCTATTTTGACTGGGAATCCACGGTGAGGGATCTCCTCAAACATCCCTATATCACGGTCGGGGCATTGTCATTTCTGCTGCTGCTTCCCCTGGCCATCACTTCAACCCATGGATACATGAAACGGCTGGGCCGTTATTGGGGACGGCTGCACCGGTTGGTCTACATTTCGGCAGCGTTTGCGGTTGTTCATTACTGGTTGATGGTCAAAGCTGACCACCTTCAGCCCGCTCTACATGGAGTGGTTTTGACCATGTTGCTTGTATGGAGGATTCCCGCCTGGAAAATCACCATGAGAAACAAAACACCGCCATTTTGAGTATAGTTAAACCGCAACCAACGCGGGACACGTAGTTTTCTAGCGTCATTCCCGCGAAAGCGGGAATCCAGAAAGTCAGAGAAAGGTGTGTAGGTCCCCCCCGATTCAGGCATTCGGGGGCGTGGATGACAAGAACTATGAATCCCAAGATAGCTGCGGTTTAGTTCTTAACCTCCGGCAGAACAATTCATGCCGGTGATTTACCCGCAGATATCCCCCAACAGATATACTTGAAGCTTGACAGCAACTGGATGATTTGACAACCAAGAACAACGTCTCTAACGCTTCTCACCCTCATCCTGTATGCCTGTGGCATGGAGACTCGCCTTTATGCTATTCTTGTCCACGGTTCGCTCCGACTCCGTCAAGATAGTCTTTTACTACTTCCAATCTCGGAATATTTGATGCATTTTGGGTTCGCGCAGGTCATTTCATTACTCCTGATCATGCCTGGTATTGCTAAAATCGCGGCCATAATCTGTGGCACGACCCCCATGGCGTCCAGGAGCAAGGGGATGTCATAGTACGACATCGGGGAGAATCTGACTGGGATACCGATATTGTTTGCTGCCGACCGTGCCGAAACAAATCCTTGACACGCGACTGGTTTCTTTAACATGGTTTCGTTTTTGCATGTTTCGTTTTTGCAAGAGATCGGTGTGTTTCCCGGTGGTTGCTCGTCAACAGACAGGATGATATCTGAAGACGCGTGCCATCGTATTCCACCAGGGTTCCAGCCCTTTCAAAACATGCCACCATCTGGGAACACCTTGAAAAAATCATGACAAACTTTAGAACCGGGCCGCAGTGGAGAGTGACGGATGTTTGAACGGATCACCAACCTCATCAATCACCCTGGCCTGCCTTGGGCCATCTCGGTCCTCATCGTACTCTGGAGTCTGTTCGTTCTGGTGCGCTTCCGCGCACTGGCCCGCCGCGCCTATCAGGGGGTGAGCGATGCCGCGGACGCCTTGGCCACGTACACATCCCCCGCAGCCCTGGCACGCAATCTGGATGCCCTCGATTCCACACTCAACCGCAACAGCCTTTTGGCCCCAGCTTGGTCCAGCTACCGCGCCACCTTGTTTTTATCGGTAAAATCGAACACGATCCAATCCTCCGATGCCGCTGAAAAATATTTTATCTTGGACAATCTTGGCACCCCTCTGCCGTCATTACGCGCCTTTCAAACCATCCCTTCCCATCTGGCCAATGCCGGTCTCGCCTTTACTTTTTTCAGCCTGTTGGTCGCCATCCAGGTTTCAGGCACCACCATCGTCACCGCCCAAGGACCCTCTCTCCAGGCCATTCAGGAATTGTTTCAGGTGGCATCGTTCAAGTTTTTATCCGCCATTGCCGGTATCAGCAGCTCCATGCTGTTGTCCGCCGTCATCCGCAACCATTTGCAACTTTTGGAACAACGTACCATTCAGCTCGGGCAAACGCTCAAGCGGATGGTTCCCGAAGTTCCGCGGGAAACCATGGTTCTGGAACAAATAGCCAAATCCAGCCTGAACGCCGAACCTAACCAAGAAATTTTGGAACAATTCCCTAAGCTTGCCGACTCCTTGTCAGCCCAGATCACCGCCGTGATCGACGAACGTCTGGGTGGAATGATCCGTCAGGCAACGCGGCCCCTGCTTGAGGAATCCCGCCGGGAAAACGCCCGTCATCAGCAAACCCAGGAATCCTTGCTGGCCGATTTTCGGGAAGATGTCAAACGCGGCTTGGCAGAGGCTCGGGAAATCGCCGATGTGGAGACGCAAACCATCAAGCGCTCCGTCAGACAGATTGAACACCTTGCCGAGGCGATCAAGGAAAAACCGATATCAGGACTGCACCTTGCCCTGGAAGACCTTTCGCAGACCATCTCGCGACAAGGAGCGGACCTGGCAGAGCGGATCGGCACACCCAACCTGGCCGCCACAGTGGTTGAATCATTACACGCCCTCTCCAGGCACCACGGCAGCGAAGCGGAGTCCATTCTGAAAAAAATGATGCAGGATAGCTTGGCCCACCTCAGCACGCCGGAATTTTTGCAACCGATATTGGATCATATCCGTCAGGAAATTGAACAGGCAGCACAAGCACTCAATCCCCACGCCAGCATGGAGCCGATAGTCGAGCCTATTGTGCGCAGCGTGCGGGACGAGTTGCAACGCATCAGCACCCTGATCCAACCCCAAGGCAGCGCAAAGATCAACCTGGAAGCCTTTGAGGACAAACTCGTACATCTTCAGGATAGTATTCGGCAATTGGCCATTCAGGAACCCAATCTCAACCCAATTCTGGAATCCTTGGAACAACGTTTGGATCATCGGTTTCTGCAACTGACGCAAATGCAGGCGGCCATGGATGAAGGAAATCACGCCATTCTGGTGCGTCTGGAAGAGGCTACCCAGCAGTTGCGTGAAGAGATGTCGCACAACACCACCAATCACCATCGCACGCTCTTGCAACTGTTTGGCGACACCACCCGGGAAGAGCACGCCAAGGTTTCCCTGGAACCGCTTCTCAAAACCTTGGACGACATGAATGGTGGTTTGCACAACCGCATGGAAGAAATGCTCAACACCCTGCAACAGGAAACCAATCGCCTGACCATTGCCCAGACCCAGATTCTGGAGATTTCGCAACGAGCCAGCCTGGCTGTTGCCGATGCCTTGGGGCACCAACCCAGTTGGGAAGGTCCGCTGAGCATACTCAACGATGGATTGGAACGGAAATTTGATGCCATACTGGACGTTATCCGCCAGGAAGCCGACGAAATGGCCAGGGCGCAAAAAGAACTCCTGGTGCGGCAACTCCCTGGAGATGGTCACGAGCAACGGGCATTCACGCACCTGCAAGAAGCCCTGGAGCGGGAACACACCCGGGTGATCGAACACATGGACAGGCTTGGACAAGCGGCCCGTGATGAAGCCCGGCTTGTCGCTGACAAACACCTGGAAGCCTTGTGTCAGACCATCAATGAAAGCTTTGCCCGCAGTGAACAAAGTTTCGATCTGGTACGGGATAATACCGATCGCATCGCCGGTGAAGTCGGAGCCATGAACCATTTGCTGGAATCCCTACCGCAACTGACGCAAATGCAGACCACCATGCAGGAAGGCAATCACGCCATATTGATGCGTCTGGAGGAGGCAACCCAACAGTTGCATGAGGAGATTTCCCATAGCACCACCAACCAACATCACATGCTCTTGCAACTCTTTGGCGACACCACGCGGGAAGAGAACTCCAAGGTATCCCTGGAACCACTTCTCAAGACCTTGGACGACATGAATGGTGGTTTGCACAACCGCATGGAGGAAATGCTCACCACCCTGCAGCAGGAAACCAATCGCCTGACAATCGCCCAGTCGCAGATTTTGGAGATTTCGCAGCAAGCCAGCTTGGCCGTTGCCGATGCCTTGGGACACCAACCCAACTGGCAAGCCCCGCTGAACGCCCTCAACGAAGGATTGGGACAAAAAATTGACATCATCCTGCAGGTTATCCGACAGGAAGCCAGCGAAATCGCCCTGGCACAAAAAGAACTCCTAGCCCAACAACATCCTGAGGCTGGCCACGAACAAGACGTCATCACCCATCTGCAAGAAGCCCTGGAGCGGGAACACAGCCGTGTGATCGAACACGTGGACAGGCTTGGACAAGCCGCCATCGATGAAGCCCGGCTCGTGGCGGACAAGCATCTGGAGACCTTGCGTCAGACAATTAACGAGAGTTTTGCCAGCAGTGGACAAACCCTCGATATCGGGCCAGTCATCGACACGATCCGACAACACACGGCGGGACAATTGACCGGTCGCGACCTGGAAATGGCCGTCCATAGCATCCTGCAAGGACAGGAGACGCAATCCGCTCACATTCTGGAACATGTCAGCCATTCGATTCAGTCCAGCAGCCAGCCTGTTTTGCAACTCATCGAAAGCCAGTCACGGGGTTTTTCTCAACAAATCGAAGGTGCCATGCAAAAAGCTGCGGAGCCCATGCTGCATGCGATGGAATCCCAACTTGGTCGCGTCATGGAACACGTGGATCGGTCGCTCCATGGCGTCTCCCAGCCGGTATTGCAGGCCATGGAGACCCAATCAGGACGATTGGTTGAACATTTGTACCGATCCTTGCAAACCGCATCGCAACCCGTATTGCAATCCGTGGAAACCCACTCGGGACGCATCGTCGAACATTTATACCGTTCCATACAAAACGCCACACAACCCGTCATGCAATCCATCGAATCTCAGACAGGACGCATCGTCGAAAACGTGGAACGCTCCGTACAAAACGCCACGCAGCCCGTCATGCAATCCATCGAATCTCAGACAGGACGCATTGTCGAATCCATGGAACGCTCCGT
>JADGCN010000159.1 GCA_015228975.1 Magnetococcales bacterium | reverse complement strand
TATCCAAAAATCGCGCCCCCAAAGCACATGCCATGCCAACACCCCCATCCGTCGAGGCGCTCCCCCCCAAGCCCAGGATGATTTTCCGCACCCCACACTCCAAAGCGGCAGCGATCAACTGCCCCGTGCCCCAGGTATGCGCCCCCATGGGATCCAGGCACCCCGGTTCCAAGAGGGCCATACCACTGGCAGCCGCCATTTCCAAAATGGCAATGCCACCGGCATCTACCAAGCCAAATTCTGCTTGAACCTGCCGGCTGTCCGGCCCCAACACCCGGGTTGTACGCCTCTCCCCCCCCATGGCCGCAACCATGGCCGCCATCGTCCCCTCGCCACCATCCGCCATGGGAATCAGCCGGGTCCGCACCTCTGGAAAGCCCAGGCGTAATCCGGTCGCAATCACCTCCGCAGCCGCCGAAGAACTCAAACACCCCTTAAAACCATCCACGGCAATGGCTATCAGCAGTGGCTTCATAAAGCCGACGACCTCTCATGAACCGGAGAAATAATCAGGAACACATTTTTTGATAACCCGATACCATCTCAACCACCGCGGGTATAATAAATTCCGCATCAGGAGGCGCTTCGCCATAAATCCAAACCTCTTGGCTGAGCAGAAGGGTGAATTTATCATAATGTCCCGACGGCACGCCCCCCGGGGGGTCATGACACTCTTTGCGTCGGGTGTAAATGCGCACAAAATCACTTTTAGGGTGAAAACCCACGGCCACGTCATAACCACGCACGGAAATAATTTTGTAACACGAATCCTTAACCCGATGGTCGATGATACACTGGACCATATCGTCGTAGTGCAGCAAAAGGTTGGACAGCTCCAACTCTTTACGCAAATGCCGACACAAACGGCGAATATCCAGTGGGAGGTTATATTTCCGTTGCTTGCAGGAGCAGCTCAGGCGATATAAATTCAACCTGTATTCCCTGGTCTTGTTTCTGCGACTGGCTACACGCACGGTTTTGTTCAGTTTTTTATCCAACTGGGGCAAAAAAATGGTGGGGCACCAGCGACTCGAATTATGGGAGCGCCAATAGTTACGCAAGGGAACCACCAAAAACCGGACCATCACCCAAATACCAACCAGGATCAGCGCCCAATCTACAATGAGATTTCCCGTCGACGAAAATATCTGGTAGAGTTCCGACATGACAGATCGATTACGTGCGTAGACTAAGGTGCGTCATCGGGAAGCCGGGTCAATCTTCCCAAAACGTCCCAATAAACGCCAACCATCAATTATAATACAAACACGAAGGCAAAAAGATCATGAAAACAGCATCATGGATCTCCGCATTTCTCGTCCTGCTTTTGTGCTTCGCCAAACCCCACGATGCAGCGGCAATCATCGACATTGAAGGGCAAAACATCCTCATGCAGTTGGATCAGACCATGTTCCCGGAATCGTGCCGCATGTATTACATAATCGAAAATACCACTCCAGACCTCCGGAAGCATACCATCTCACTATTCTCGGCGCAAAACAAATCAGGCCAATCCGTAGCCCTGGTCGTTGACCCGCCTGCCTTGCGCGGACGAAGCGCCTTCTGGGACGGATCAGTGGTCTGGACCCATATCCCTGGTGAGCTGGAACCCAGAAAAAATAGCCTCAACCAATCCCTTGTCGGTGGGGTTTTTAACAACATGGACCTCATGGCAGGTCCATTTCATCGCCACCATCAGGCGCAAATAGAGAAAGAAGATAAAGATTTCCAATACTTGAAACTCACTCCAACGATCAAGGGGGCTCCCTACACCTCCATGCTCATGACAGTGAAAAAAAGCATTCACCTTCCCACGGAATTGATCCAATATGTCCAGGAGGATACCGTTTTCAAACGTATTCGCTTTGAAGAAGTCAAAGAAGTCAGCAAAAACAACCACAGGCCAACCATCATGAAAACCTTTTCCGAGTTGAACCCCTTGTATAAATCGGAATGGCGACTCGGTACCCAGGACGAAAAAGAAATCCCCCCCGAAGCCTTCACCGTGGAATTTTTACCCAAATTGGGCGAAATAATAAAATAATTTATTCAATTGATTCAATACAAACATGGAACCTTTCATGGAATTGGGCAACCATTCTCGGGTCGGCATCGTCGGCGGCGGACCAGCCGGTTCCATGACCGCCTTTTTTCTCATGGATCTGGCAAAGCGCATCGATCTGGACATCGAATGCGATATCTTCGAACCGCGAAATTTTACCCTGACCGGCCCCCCGGGATGTAACATGTGTGGGGGCGTTGTTTCCGAATCCCTGGTGCAAAAACTGGCAATCTCCGGCATCCCGATACCCTCCGATCTCCTGGTGGATACCATCGACGCCTACACACTGCATTCCGACCAGGATCACGTACGCATCGGCGCGGTCAGCGAAGGGGCACGCATCGCCTGCATCTTTCGCGGCGCGGGACCCCGAGGGGCCGAAGCGCAAAAACCCATTCCCTGGCGCAGTCTCGACAGCTACCTGTTGGATTTGGCCCAACAAGGCGGGGCCAACCTCATTGCCGAACGCGTTAAAGCCATCGACTGGCACGATCAGCGCCCCAGAATCACCCTCGGAAACGGTCAATCATTCACCTACGACCTGCTGGTGGGGGCCGTTGGGCTGAACGGATCAGGCATCTCCATGTTTGAAAAGCTCCAATTCGGCTACAAACCACCCCGTTATACCAAAGCCTATATCGCCGAATTGTACTTTGGCTCCAGGGAGGTCGAACAACGCCTGGGCCAATCGATGCACATTTTTTTACTCAACATACCACGCCTGAAATTTTTAGCCCTGACCCCCAAAGGACCCTACGCCACCCTGGTGGTTCTGGGGGAAAATATCGACCAAGCCATGCTGGAGCAAATATTCCAGGCCCCGGAAATGGTCCGCTGCCTGCCTCCGGGTTGGAAAGTGCCGGTGCAAACCTGCCTCTGCCAACCACGGATCCATATCGGTCCACCCCGCCAACCCTATGGCGATCGCATCGTCCTGGTGGGGGATTGCAGCTCCTCCCGCCTCTACAAAGACGGCATCGGTGCCGCCTTCAAACTCGCCAAGGCCTGCGCCTATACCGCCGTGGTCCATGGCATTTCCAAATCCGCCTTCCAACGCTTCTTCGCCCCGACCTGCCACGAATTGGATTGGGACAATCGCCTCGGAAGAATCATGTTCGCCATGGATAGTCTCCTGCGCCCCTTTCCAAAGTTACAGGCGACCCTGCTCGATTGCGTTCGCCGGGAACAGGATGACCCGAACTCACCCAAAAGGCTCAGTGCCGCCCTCTGGGATACCTTTACTGGCAGCGCATCCTACCGTACCATCCTGGCCAATGCCGTTCATCCCAGCGTCATCCGTGATTATCTGCGGACCTTCGCCCGCATGGCGTGCAAAATGACCACCGTCTGATCACCCTGGATCAACACCAGTCGTCCCATCATAGGATATCACACCGTCACCAGGACATGTCCGATATGCTCTTTCGCCGAGGCAAAGCCTCCCTCGGAAAATCGTTTCAGGATGGTGAAACCATCGTCAAACAACACGACCCCCCCGGTTCCATGTTCATCATCCTCGAGGGACGGGTGCAAATATGGGTGGACGATGGCGACAAAGAACCTTTCCTGGTCGCCGTGTTGGGCAAAGATAACGTGTTCGGAAGCGTTGCCCTCTACGACGGCTCGCCAAGAATCTCCACCGCCCGCGCTATCGGTCGCGTGCGCGTGTTGCCCGTGGACAAACGCGGGTTTTTGCAATGGCTCGGCGAAGATCCAACGTTCGCCCTGCGCATCATGCTGAAAATGTCGGAAAGAATTCGTACCTTGATCGCCCAACTGGTCTCATTGCGCCGGGAAGTGCGGGAGTTGCGGCAAAAAGTGGGACGCACGCGCCCATGATACCCTGGTTTCATTCAAATGACCGCATCCGTGGCATTAACATTGCTTAACATTTGACTATTGCCTGTTAAAAAAATCATTTTCCCCAACCTCCCCAGGGCAGATCACGGAAACATCAACGTGGTGAATTATGGATGATGCGCTTCAAGTCTTGATTGTGGACGACAACCCGGTGGAACGCAAATTATTGGCTGGTTTGCTGGGCAAAGTGCGTCCCTGGCAAATCACCACCACCAGTTGTGCCACCGGGAGCGAAGCATTGAGCTGTGTCAGCACCAGCATGCCCGATGTCGCCTTCGTCGATTTCCGCCTGGAAAACGAACTCGGAACCGACCTGATCCGGCGTCTCAAAGCCTCGGGTTGCCGCTCGGGCATGGTACTGTTCACCGGGCAGGCGGGTGATACCGCCCTCATCGAAGCCTTGCGCGCCGGGGCCGACGATTATCTCAGCAAGGATGATCTGAGTATCGATGCCGTCAGCCGGGTCATTCGCAATACCATTGACAAAGTCAAGGCGGCCAGGGTTCTGGACCAAGCCCTCCAAGCCTTGCAAGAGGCCAAAGATCACCTGGAACTGCGGGTCAAGCAGCGCACCAACGAACTCTTGGCCGCCCAGGAAAAACTGAACACCATTACCACCAACGCCCACGATCCGATCCTCATGATTGATCATCAGGCCCGGATCATCTTCTGGAATCCCGCCGCCGAACGCATCTTCGGCTATACCGAAAGCGAAATCATGGGCAAAGAGGTCTATTGCCTGCTCCCCGCCTCCAGCTTTAAAAAAGGGGTCATCGGCACCTTCGGCGAGTTCCAACAAACGGGTACCGGGAAACTGGTCGGCACGGTCAGCGAGTTCGCCGTTAGAAAAAAAGATGGCAAAACTTTGACAGTTGCCGCCTCCATCGCCCGCTTCCAGCATCCCGAAGGGTGGCATGCCGTCATCATTCCCCGGGATATCACCCAATACCGCCGCAACGAACTCAATTTGCGCCGCGCCAAGGAAGAGGCCGAACGCTCCACCCGACTCAAAGATCAATTCGTCTCCCTGGTCGCCCACGATTTGCGCGGTCCCTTCACCACCATTCTCGGCTTCCTGGAGATGATGGGCAAAGACAAGGATAATCCCTTGAGTGAGAAGCAAAAGGGATTTCTGCGTTGGGTCGTCGAAAGCTGCCAAAGAATGCTGCGCATGATCGACGAATTGCTCAATATCAGTCGTTTTAAAACCGGAAAGATCACCCTGGAACCTGGATTCATCAACGCCCGTTTCATCGGCAACAAGGTATTTGCCAGTCTGTCCCCCCTGGCGGCAAAAAAAGGTATTACCCTGATCAACCGTATCAGCGAAACAACACGCATCTACGCCGATCCCAACTTGCTGGGCGAAGTTGTCGAAAATCTCGTTTCCAATGCCGTCAAATTTACCGGGCGTGGGGGTACCATCACCTTGTACACCCCGGAAAACCAACCCACGACCCTGGCCGTTCAGGATACCGGAGTCGGAATTGCCCCTGAACAAATCAAAAATTTGTTCAAATTGGAAGAAAAAACCTCCACCATCGGCACCGCCGGGGAATCGGGGACGGGATTTGGCTTGCCATTCAGCATGGATATCGTCAAAGCACACGGTGGAAATTTGACTGTGCAATCCAAACTGGGGGAAGGCAGTATTTTCAGTCTGACCTTGCCTGAGATCATTCCGCGGATCCTGATCGTAGACGACGATCCCGATTCCAAAAATCTGTTCAAGCATTATCTCGCCAAGGAAGGGGTCATCCTGGATTTTTGCGGCAATGGTGCCGACGGCTTGGCCTTGCTGCAGGAGAACCGCTACCACCTGGTCATCTGTGACATTCAAATGCCGGGAATGGATGGGTTTGAATTTTTGGAACAAATGCAGGCCGATCCCAAGCGCAAATCGATCCCGGCCATTTTAATCACCTCCGATGAAAACATGGCCACCCGGCAAAAAGCTTTCCAAATGGGTGCTTACGATTTCATCACCAAACCCATGGCCGCCCAGGATCTGGTGCCGCGTCTTCGCCGCTTCCTGGGGGTGTAGCAAACGTATGGATATTGAATTCTTCGCAATTTTAGGCGCATTCTTAAGAACCATTTTGACCGCTTCCGGTACTCACTGGTAGGATGGCTTGAGTGGCCCTGGTTCCCGTTCCGGCTGATAGGTGACAACCTGAATCTATCTGAACCGCAATACCCTATTCTATAACCAGTTGTGAGTAATTCCCATGAAAAACATGATAAATTCCGCAATAATTGCCGCACTGGCACTGGCCATGCTGCCCAATGGTTTGTATGCAGAAGAAACGGATCAGCCCAAGAGTCGTTCTTCAAAAAGAACAATTCTCTTTAATGATGGATCAAAGCTGAAAATTCAGGATGGTGTTCCACAACTCTCTGTACAAGATTCTTACGGAAGATGGCATACAACCTATGATCGGAAGTCATCGCTTCCTATTGGTAACGCACCTCCGGGGACTTATTCTTACACGCGCCCATACAAACCGAGATGGCATTGTGACTGGGATAACAATTGCGAGTATTATTGACCGGCGCGATGTTTGGAATACTGCGTTGTAAACATAACTGCCTGAGTTTTAAGACGGGGGGCTTCGTTCTGGCCCTCCTTGATCAGGTGGCCTTTTCCATGGATGGATGGACCATCTGAACATGTTGCATGCGTTGGAGGCCCTATTACAGCCCCAGGCGAATGATTTCACCCAACCTTTCATAGCGATCTGGATAATCGACCTCGTTCGGCAGAAAACTGGCATTGATTCCCATTTTTTTGATACCTTCCAACCAACCCAATGCCTCGGGTGGCGATAATCCCTTCTCGATGGCAGCTTGGTAAAGTCGCTGGTACTCCTCACAAATATTGGGAGAAAAGGTGATGGGATCATCGGTGTTCAAACACACCAACAGCTTGCTCGTTCCATCCGGTGGCGCCAGTTGAAAAATGGAATGATTGGCATAGCTGTTGACCCCGGAAATCAATACATTGGATGAGGGACAGCTTTCCACCACGATGCCCGATTGCACCACCAAGTCAAGCACATAGTCTTGCAGCTTCTTCCAGCGTGCCACCCGTTTTTCATCCACGGTCACCATACAACCTTGTTCCCAGGCGCGCCACAGGTCAGCATTATCGAGATATTCGTGATACAAACACACCCCCCTGTCGGCAACAGGTGCCTTGTCCCTGGGTCTGGCCTTTCTTTGAGCATCCTCCTCAGCAATGAGCGAAAGCCCACCATACTTCTTCCAAAAATCACTTAAACCATCATTGGTAAACCAACTATCGGCTGCCAATCCCCCTACCAATTTTTCCTGTTTCAGACGGTTATAATTATAACGCAACTGGTAGGCATGCCAAAGAAATTCACAATTATCCATGGCATCAAAATGGAGCAGGTTCAAGCTGCCGCCAAGAGATTCCCTCATTTTGATCAATGTTTGGACAATTTCTTCCTCAACCGGAACGATCTCTCCCGTGATGGCCCCGGTGCGCATTAATTTCCATTCCCACACCAAATCGTCCAGCAACACCCCCAGGCGCGTCACCCGAGTTTCGGAACGCCCGGACCATGTGGACAAATCCAAACCCAACACCAAAGCATGGCCAATGCGATCATCACGTCGCAAAATACCAAAATTGTTTTGATTCAGTTGGAATCGGACATTTGCCTTTGTTTGATAAGCTACATACA
>JADGCN010000158.1 GCA_015228975.1 Magnetococcales bacterium | reverse complement strand
CATGAAGTGATAAACTTTTCGGTCTGTGATTTTCGAACAAAATGTGATGGCTGTGGCTCTTGGAATTTCACATAAATTGTTTGCCCAATTGCCCAGGCTTGGCTAGGCTCACGACTGAACTCGGGCACAACGGAAACCCAGGTTGTCGCCGCGATACGCCAGACCGCCCTCGCCACGGAACGCCGCACGCACGAGGCGGGCTTGGGTACTCCAGGAACCACCGCGAAACACGCGAACCGCCGTCGGCCCATCATTTTCCCAGACCCGGCCATCTACGGGTGCCCCCTCGTAGGAATCGTGCCATGCATCCGCGCACCATTCAAAGACGTTTCCCAACATATCATACAAGCCCCAGAGGTTGGGATTCTTCATGGCTACCGGATGGGTTCCAGCGCGGTCATGGGGATCTTGCTTCTCCACCCAAATCGAAGAGTCCGCACCATTGGGCAACTCCGAGGGGTCCACGCCGCTGTTGCCGCCATACCAGGCGATGGGGTCCAAGGCTGGCGCATTGCGCACACCCAAAATTGTGATTGCGCCGGAATACAAGGCCGTCATGGTTCCCGCCCGGCAGGCATATTCCCACTGCGCTTCGCTGGGTAGGGTCAGGTCTAGGCCGGGACATGCCTGATTGATGCAGGAAAGAAACGCCTGCACATCCTCGAAGCTCACTTGCTCCACGGGCCGATTGCGGGTTTGGAATCGGCTGGAATTCTGCTTCATCACCACCTGCCACAGGGCCTGGGTGCAGGGGGTATCGAACAACCAGAACCCCTGGCCGATGGTCACCTTGCGTTGCGGTCCTTCAGCATCAAAACGCCCCGGCTCATCTTCGGGCGATCCCATGAGAAACCGACCCGGGGGGATCCAGCGCAGACGCTGTTGGATACCTTGCAGTGTAAACTCAACAAAAACGCCAAACCGATCCTGCCCCCAGCCGGAAGCCCATGACGGGGGGAAACCATCGACCAACGGGTGCCAGGCGGAATCGGTACGTAAGGGAAGATTCATGACGGGATACCTCGAAAAAACCGGCAGCGAGCCTTCGCCAGGAGGGCAGCCCCCCTCCCGCTTGTTCCTGCCAGGCTCACGACTGAACTCGGGTACAACGAAAGCCCAAACCACCGAAGCGATACACAGGGCCGTCCCTATCGCGGCACGCCGCACGCACGCTGTGGGCGCGGTCGCGCCAGGAACCACCTCGCATCATACGAACCGCCATCGGCCTGTCACCCCGCGCACTACCATCCGCAGGAGCTTCTGCATAGGACTCATGCCAGGCATCGGCACACCATTCCCAGACATTGCCATGCATCTCATAAAGCCCCCAAGGGTTCGGAGGGAGGCTCGCCACCGGAACCGTCTGCTTCCGGTATTCCCCTTTGGGTCCATCCCGGTAGGGAAAATTGCCATCATAATTCACCTGCTCCTGGGTGATGTCTTCGCCAAAACTAAACGGGGCCGTGGTGCCAGCACGGCAAGCATATTCCCATTGGGCTTCACTGGGCAGTGTCAACGCCAGCCCCGGATGTTCTTTATTTATCTTTTCAGTAAATTCCTGCACAGCCTTAAAATCTACATTCTCCACGGGCCTGTCCGGGAATTGGAACCGGCTGGGATTGTCCCCCATCACCGCTTGCCACAGGGCCTGAGTGCAGGCGGTGTCGAACAGCCAGAAGCCTTGTTTGAAGGTTACCTCATGCTGCGGGCCTTCACGATCCAAACGATCATGCTCATTCTCCGGGGAACCCATGAGGAACCGCCCTGGGGGAATCCAGCGCAGACGCTGGGTGATGGGTTGGGATCCCGGCCCGTCAATGGCGATCCGCGTCCACAGACCATAACGATCCCGGCCCATAGCTTCAGCCCACGAGGGCTTCTCAATCTGGCCGAAGGTCAAGATTTCCCGATCACTCTTGATTACAAACGCCGATCTTTTAGGAAGCGGCACCATGGCCTGTTTGCCATCCCCTTGCAGATGGAGCAACTTGGCGGAGCCGGATGATCCCGGCGTTGGCCCGCGGTGCGACCCTTGCGGGCCAAACGCCGGGATCATCGGCTCCGCCCTCTGACCTGCCTGGCTCACCTGAACTCGAGCACAACGGAAACCCGGGGAGCCGTAGCGACTCGCCGGACCGAACCTGAAGCGAATCGCCGCACGCACGTTCCGAGCGAGATTGCCCCAGGAACCACCGCGTACCACGCGATCCACCGATGGCCCATCCCAGACGCTACCATCCGTGGGTGCCCCGGCATAGGTATTGTGCCAAGCATCGGCACACCATTCATAAACATTCCCATGCATCTCGTGCAACCCCCAGGGGTTGCACGGGAGGCTCGCCACCGGGACCGTCTGCTGCCGATTTTCCCCCTTGGGTCCATCCCAGTAGGGACCGTTGCCATCATAATTGACTTGTTCGGTGGTGATGTCTTCACCAAAACTGAACGGGGTCGTGGTACCGGCGCGGCAGGCATATTCCCATTGGGCTTCACTGGGGAGGGTCAGTTCTAGGCCGGGATGGGCTTGGTTGATTTTTTCGAGGAATGTTTGCACATTCTTAAAATCTACACTCTCCACAGGCCGGTCCGGGGATTGGAACGCACTGGGATTATCCCCCATCACCGCCTGCCACAGGGCCTGGGTACAGGCGGTATCGAACAACCAGAACCCTTGTTTGAAAGCCACCTCGTGTTGTGGCCCTTCATCGTCCTCACGACCATGCTCCTTCTCCGGCGAACCCATAAGAAACCGCCCCGGGCGAATCCAGCGCAGACGTTGTTGGACACCCTCGTGGGTAAAAACCACCCAGGCACCATAGGTATCCCACCCCCAGGACTCGGCCCAGGGGGGAGGTTCGCCCCCTTGCCAGAAAGCTCGCTCCGCCACCTTCTCGACACTCACTAGGCCGTTCCGAGACACCAACCGGGCTAGGAAACTCCCTGACGAATTCGAGGATGCAGTATCCAGTACGAGGTTCTCCCCAGCCTGGCTCACCGTGAAGACGCGGGTGATCGCCGCAGGTTCGGGTCCGATCTGATCCGGCGTCACCCCCGGCGGCAACGTGTAGTCGGGACGCTCCCCGTTCAGCCGATGGTTCAACTGGACCAACAGCGATCCCACCTCCGCATCTTGCCAGAAGAACCGGGTGGCCACTGCGGCACTACACTCCTGCCACAGCAGGTCGTTGCCGCGCCCTGGGGACAGCCCAGGACCAGCCAGTTCAGCGCAAAAGGCCCGCTCGTACTGGCGAGCATCCGCTAGATCGTCGGCTGCAACCCCGGCCTGCGCCTCTGGATCCAAACTGAGCAATTCGCGAAACCAAATCTCCTCAGGCAGACGATGACGCCAACGCCGCAGGGTCCGCGCCACCTCCTGCCGCAGCGGCAGTGCCACTGTATCGCTGAATTCCTGGCGCAACGCCTCTTGCCGCTCGGGGCGAAGGGTCGCCCCCGCCGGCGAAGCACTCGCCAGCCAGGGATGTTGCCAAACTTCAGCTTCCAGACCAGCATCGACTGGCAGCAGACGGCGCACCGCACGCAACAGGCCAGGCTCGATACGCAGGGCCGGTGCCAACAGCCGCAACAACTGAAGTACCGGCGTCTCATCGCTCCTTGGTGCGGTAGACAGACAGGGACGCTCCCACGGCATCAGGGTCCAGACCTTCGCCAACTCTGGCGGACAGCGATCCGCCCGGCCCGGAAACAGGACGACGGGCCGACAGCCCGCCGCCCGTAATCTCTGCCCGAACGCCAGCCAGAACCAACACAGCCCGGTGAGCTTTTCCGTGACATCAGGCACTCCGGCAAGGCAGCCCAGGTCGCCCAGCACCAGCACCGGCGTTCCAGACGGCGGCAACTGGTAATCGACCGCATAACCAGCGCGGTCGTAAGAGACCGGCACCGCAGCCCCATCCGCCAGCGTGGCGACCCAGAAATCGTGTGCAGCCACCAATTGGCGGATATGCGCGACCACATCACGCTGATCGTCAAAGTAGGGGATCAGCCGCCGGCTACGATCGGCAATAACCTGAACCCGGCCACACCAGCGCGACAGAGCGGTGCGGGGCAGACGGTCGAGAAACTCGCCCCGACCAATGCGCTCGACCACCCGGTCGATATCGATGGAGTGCCCACTTTCGACGAAACCCAAGGCGTGGCGCAGGCGGACGTTCAGATCACGCCACGGTGCCAGGGGCTGGAACGGAACCGGCTCAGTGGACCGCTGACGCCAACTGGGATAGGCCACCACTTGGCCACCGCTGGGCGTGGCAGATACCCCGTCCCCATCATCTACCCCCGGGATGGAGAAATGACCCACCAGTCGCCAAAACGGCGTCGGTGCTAGCGGCAGGGGTTTTCCCTCTGGGGGAGGCTTTTGCGGGGAAGGATCGCCGCCTGTGACCGGAGGAATGACGGGTGGTTCGGGTGCATTCCTCTTGTAGCCGAACAGCGCGGCCAAATCCGGTAGGCTCGCCCCAGTCGGTCCGTCGGCGAGCCGAACCAGATCGGCATAGCCGGTTTGCGCACGCTGGCTCATCACGGGAGCGACTGCCACTGGTGCGCTGCCACCGGATCTTTGGCCAGGACGTATCTGGCCACGGTATGCAGCAGTTCCGACTGTCTACCACGGTCATCTCCCGCCTGGGTAACGACGCTACGCAGCAGATCGATATATTCGGCTTGGCCCGGCAGGGGCCGCCAGTGATGGCTAGCGGCCTTTTTCCGCTGGGCAACAACCAGTTGTGCCGCCTCCTTAAAAATCCCATCAGCGACCTTCCCGTCGAAATGGGCCTGACCGATGGTGACGAAATGCTGCGTAAGCTTCTCTTCATCGTCGGGCAGGGCCAGATGGAGTACCAAGCAGCGGCGGAGAAAGGGATCGGGCAAGGTGCGTTCCTCGTTCGTGGTAATGATCACCAGGAGCGGTTTGCCATTGACACAAATCGGCTCAGTGCGTCCCCGCACCGAGAACTGCCCAATGCCCAACGCCTCCAACAGGCCGTTGGGGACATCGGTATCCGCCTTGTCGATCTCGTCGATCAGCACCACACAGCCCCGCTCCGCGTTCCCACCATCGGGTTGCGGCGGGTGCGGAACCTGGGCGCATAGGGCCTGCGCAGACGCATCCTCCCAGTCAAACGCCCACCACAGCACCCCCGGCGTCAGGTAACGCCCGATGGGAAGGGTCTGTCCCGCCATACCCTGGCCCTGGGAATCGCCTGATCGCGCCTGGGCGTCGGCTAGGCGGGCAACGGCATCAAAACGCCACAACAGATCGTGCGATTCGGTCTTGGCATCGGCGACAAACGGCAGGTAGGCCCAGCCGTCACCCAGAACCTTGGCCGCCGCCCGCGCTAACTGGCTCTTGCCAATGCCCGGCTCACCCCGGATCAACAGTGGCCGTCCGGCCCCAAGCGCAGCGTTGATCGCATCAATCTGCCGCTTTTCAAACACATGCGCCGCCTGATAATCGGTCCCCGGCAACGGCAACGTGACCGTATGGCCGGCTGGTATGGAAAGAAAAGTCATGAGGTTATCCTTCTAATCTCCGAAACATTTCCATAAGTCCTCGTCTCTCGAGTACGTGTCGCCAAGTCGTTCGTCAGTACCAGAAATACAATATAGGGGGCAAAGCCCTTCCTGAGAACCTTCAGGGTCTCCAAGGCGGCTTCCCTTTGTAACGCCTCCTTGGGCAACATAGCGACGTAATAGTATCTGCGCCCCTTGTTAGCCAGTTCCAATTCCAAAATGGCCTTGATCTGGTTCATGCGTTCCTCTGGAAGCGCACCTCTGAATGCATCCCGATCATCCCCGGTAATGCAGGTTTCGTCGAGAAACTTGCGGAATTCCGCATCGAAAGCAGATGTTCTATTTCCCAGAAGTGACCCCAACGTCTTGATAAGATCCAGATTTGCTTGTATACAACCATGGTCCCGGCCCGCCACCGGAAGTTGCTCCAAGGCGAACATACCGGGAACCTGCCGCTCTTCCACTGGAACGCGCGTAAAACTGGTTTCCTTGCGCTCCGCCAATGCCATGGCGATTTCCGCCACAGTTCTTGTGGCAATACCAAGTTCAACGACGATAGATACCATACTCGAAGAGGCTTCTTGTGCGGCTTGGCGCACATTGGGATCGTTAAGTATGGGCAGGGCAACATGCATGATGTCGGCTATCGTCTGCAATTCGACATCCCCCGTCAAGCCAGGCATACCGGGTTCCCCATATTGAATCTTATAGAGATGGGTCAGAAAATCATCCGGCGGGGACTGCACAATCTTTTCCGCGATTTCTGCGGCACGCTCCTGTGGGTTGCTCTTATTAACCCCGTAACACTTTGCCAGTGCCAAGGCGACGGATTGATTCTCAAACAGGATCGTGGCAAGCCACTGCTGCATCTCGGCACAGAATTTTTGGAATGCCTCATCATCCTTCTGGATAAGTGCCTTAAACTGCTCGTTTTCAAACAACTTCCAGGATGGCGCAACTCTGATCTTCTTGCCTTCAAATCCCTGTGCCACCTCATAGGCCAGACCAAGGATACCGCCAGAATTGAAGCAGAAGAGCGGCATGCCCGACGCGCCCTTCCAGCCATCGACTTTTGGCGGGTAGGCGGTCACAGTTGACTCGGCAAAACCGTCTTTCTTGATCGTCGGATCAAGCACGCCGTCGAAACCAGCGGGGACCAGGGGGGATGCCTCTACGCGCACAGCCCGCGGATAACCCCGGCTGCTCCACTTCCGGCTTTCCATGGTTGGCACCCAGGAAACAGATAATCCCTTCCAGTCATTCGGCCTGGGACACCGGAGAAGGACGGCATCAAGACTTTTCCCGCCATCCCATGCAATACAATCCTGCGCCAATTCGACCTTGACGCAATCCTTGACACCCGCCCCATGGACAGCACCGAAATACACGATGATCAACTTGTCGGACTTGCGTTTCTTCGGAAACACCACATGCCGGGCGGTAAGCACAAGGTCGTCGCTCACCGAGCAGCCGGTGCCAACTTCATGCTTACCATCCGTCGTCGGAACGGCAATGGCGACAACGTATCTTATGTTATCCATCGAACAGATCTCCGGCAATCAAAAGCTAACCGAGTCCAGGACGCCCCGAATCACTGATCTTAAGCGTCCCCCCATCCGACCCTACCGGTGCCAGCTTGATCTTGATTTTCTGGACCATCTGTTCCGCGACCTTGCCGCTGAGGCTGGCATCGTAGACCCAAAATTTGACACCGCCACCGACTGTCCCCTCCTTGGTCACGGTGACTTGCAACTCCATCTCCACATCCCCAACCACAAAGTGCAGCTTCTTATCCTGCCCCTCATCCTGGGCCTGTTGCAATTCACTACGCAAACTGCTGATCATTTCCGCCAACGCTATCTTTCCCATTCTTCCCTCCCTCGTTGCTCCGTCAGTTTATTTGCGTCATCGCCTTACTGAAACGGACACCTTGTTTTTCGGACAAAACGTGATTCAAACCAAAACTTTGATCTTTCGATACGCATAAAAAAGCATACGGAATAACAAGATGCCATGCCGAAACCGAGAGATTTGGGTTTCACCATAGGCCCTTGAGGCATAATGGACGGGAATCTCCACCATTTTTAAATGCCCCTTGATGGCCCCAA
>JADGCN010000157.1 GCA_015228975.1 Magnetococcales bacterium | reverse complement strand
CCCACTCGCATTTTCAAGCCGGTGGTGTTCCTACAGTTCCGGACCGGTGCTGGCACCCAGGGAGTAACATCCCTCTGAAGCAGGTTTCTGATAGACTTGGGTCTGTGGAAACGTGCGAACAACATAACCACTTTTTTCCATGAGCTGCCGATCAACTTCACCGTGTCCGGTAACCAGATATCCACCTGGCATCATCAGGGTATGGATCTCGGCCAAAATGCGCTGTACCGCCAGGGGGGAGAGATAAATGAACACGTTTCGGCACAGCACCAAGTCGAATCGGAACTTCCAAGCCAAAGTTTCGCCTGCCTCCAAAAGGTTAAGTTCCATAAACTGGATATTTGCTGCCAAACGCGGATCAATCCGATACGTATCATCTTCCTCTTTGTTAAAACAGGTCGCCAGAATGTTCCGAGGTAAATGTCGAAAAGACCAGGAACGGAAACATCCCTGTCGTGCCTGCTTGATGCAGTTGGCATCAATATCGGTGCCCAATATCTGGATTCGTCTTTTTAAATCCGCTGATTCAGATAAAAGATTGTTCAGAATTATGGCCAAAGTATACGTTTCTTCCCCACTGGCGCAACCAGCACTCCACAAAGTCAGGTCACGGTCTTTCCCATTCTGAGACAACAGTTCCGGTATCAAATGGTTTTCGACAACAGACAGCTGATCAAGATCGCGAAAAAAATAACTCTCATTAACAGTGAGTCTCGACAATAGGTTCGGCCACTCTTTCTTTCCTCCAGCAGGGTTGCTCAGTAAGGAGAAATAATCCTCAAAGTCAGACAATCCCAGTGTTTTTAGCCGATCCTGCAACAAATGGGACACCATAGACCGAGATTGCGTCAACACCAACCCGGTTTTTTGCTCCAGTAAGCCATGCAGACGATTGCACCATTCGGTATCCACAACATTGTCGGAGTGGTTGGAAAGCCCAGCATTCCGAATTGTCGAAGGATCATTCATGACCTGCCCGCCAATGGTTTCCCATGGATGAGGGCATCCAGAACGCCAACAATTTGGTTAAGGTTTTGCACCCCTTTGTTGATCAAGGCAATTCCGGACGCATTGTGTTGTGCTGAAACCTTCATTTCCTTTATGTTTTCGAGCTGTTGCTTGATCTCTTCTTCTTCGTTACGCAAATTGAGAGTAATCTGTTTGGCGTTGGCGGCGGCATTTTCTGCAGATTCTGTAACGTGGCTAAACGTTTCATTCGTTTCCCGGACTATGGCAAGTCCCTCTTGGGCTCTTTTTGCCCCTTCGTGCGATTCTTTGACCGTTCCAGTCGTGATCTGGCGCAATTCCAATACCAGATTATTGATGCGGTCGGTGGAACGCTTGCTGTCCTCGGCCAATTTACGTATCTCCTCGGCCAATACCGTAAACCCTTTTCCTTGCTCTCCGGCGCGCACAGCCTCAACAGCAGCATTCATGGCCAAAATTTTTGTTTCTACGGCAAAGTCGGTAACCATGGCGCTGATTTCGTCAATTTGGATAAACTTGTCGCTCAAAGAGCGTATCTGTTGGGCAATGTTTTCGGAGCTGTGACTGTTGGTGTCCATACTTCCCTGGATGGCCCATAGTCGTTCTTCCCCCGTCTTGGCCAACGCCAAAACATTTTCGCTCTCAGCTACAGCGGCGTCGGCCTGTTCTACGGAGCGCCGCGCGGTGTCAAACAATCTACCCATTCCTGCTGTAACTGCCGACATGGCTTCAACTTGCGTCTGAGAGATACGCTCCTGTTGGACAATAGTTGCGGCGAACTCTCCTGCCGAGGTTACTATTTCCTGGGAAACCATCGTCAAGGTTTTGGTGACGCGTCGGGAAGTCCACCAACTGATCGATAATACAGTAACCGTAATGATCAGAGACAAGAAAATAAAAATCAGTTTCAGGTTTTGAACTGGCCGCAATACCATATCCCGATCGCGCTCCGCTACCAGTGCCCAGGTAATCCCGCCCACCTCCACCGGGGAGAATGCGACAATAACAGGGTCATTATGGTAGTTGACACTTTCCATGGTGCCAGACCGATGTACCAGCGCTTCTTTAATGGCAGGTGTCGTGACGGCTCTTCCGCCCGGGTCGGCAAAGGAAGCACGTACGGAGTAATGCTCGGGGTCCAGGATTGAATCGGAACGCATCAAATGATCGGGACCAACCAAATAGGTTTCACCACCGTCATCTTGACCATTACGTTTCTTCATAAGTTCGTTGATGAACGTATCGTCCATCTGCATAACGATAATGAGTGCCACCTTGCCTTGAATCAGCAACGGACGAGCACTGAAACTGACAGGTGCTCCTCCCGATGCGGCAAAGGGAATCATGTCACTGTTACCTTCTGTGCGTTGCTCAATGACCGATTGCACCAAGGTTGCCAGATGAGTTTGCTTGTATTTTGCATCTTCCAGCAGATTGATACCCAGGATATCATTCGGTCGGGCTGCGTAAAACACGCGACCTCCTGGTTGAACCATATACAGGTTGTCATATCCCAGATTTTGAATATAGCGCGATAGAAAGCTTTCATTATTATTGTCGGCGACGGGGTTGATGACCTCATCCAGGTTGACTCCCGCCTCCAAACGCCAATCAAGACCTGGTATGGCAACCGGCACCACACTGGTCAAACGCACGGTACCGCTGCCACTCTCCACAACATTCCGGCGTGATGGCATCGCGGCGCTTTCCGAAACATCGCGAACTACGTTGGAAAGGCGATCCTTGCTTTCAATGGGCAACCGTGGCAAGGGACCGCCGGGAGTCAGGAAAGAGACCCTTCCACTGTGCCCCATACCTGTAGACGTTTGGACAATATCATGTATAGGAGTCATGGAAAGGCGCAACGCCAAAACACCGATCACCTCGCCAAAACGGTACACAGGCGCAGTGATGAAAGCGGATAAATCCCCATCGGTAGATCCATAGGGGGCAAAATCTTCGATGTGAATCCCTTTTAATCCTGAGACGAATGCTGCTTTCAAGGGAGTCTGCTCCAGGGGATCCCGATAAACATTGGCTCCCAATTCACTTCCCCGGGTAGTACTGTAGACAACGTCGCCCGTATTGTCCAAAAGCAGCACATCGGCAAAGCTGCGTTCGCTGCAATACTGGTCAATTTCGCTACCGTAGCGGTCGACAACAGCTTTCCAGGCAACCCCGTTAGCCCGGTTTCCTTCGACCTTGAAAGCACCGGTAAACTGATCAACCGCTTGGGAAAGCGATTCACTACGCGAAAACACCTTGGCATCGATGAAACGTTCTTTGAAAAACAATTCGGCATGATTCTTTTTATTATCAACGACACCTTGCAAACGCGCACTGGCTTCGTTCTGCAACGAGTGCGCGATATCCATCAGCGCATTCAGATCCCGCTTGCGTTCTAGAAAAAAACTTTCAATATGCGCTTTCTTCAGGTCACGAACACGCTGCAAATGTTCCATCTCACCCTGTCGTAACGCCTTGGCACCCTGGTAGGTCGTCATGAGCCCCATCAAAAAAACGGGCAGCAATCCAATGGTCAGAGACGTTAACAAAAGCTTTTTCCGCAGCGAAAGACGTAGATTCACAACATCTCCCTGTAGCCGGAAGGCTTGAATATGGCCTGATACAATACTGTTTCAGGCCGTTTTGACTCGGTTAAATTCTTCTCGGTGACCAGGGTGCCTTGTGAACCTGAATGTCGGCATAGCGAGACCAATCATGCCTTTTCCGTTGTTCATCACTGAGCAATTTCGGAAAACCGGGTTGCAAAGCAGAAGTCCATCGCCCCTCAGAGTGCATTTCGCTGATGGCCAGATCGAGAAAACCGGCCTGGGTCCATTCATCCACAAAGGCATCGGGATCCTGAGTACGTTCATTTTTCAACTGGCCAATGGAACGCCACATCCTGGCGCACCCCTTGAGATGCGCACGAACCTCTTGGGTAATGCGGCCATCCCAGACCATCATGTCCAGACTGGAACGTATCACCGGGGGTGGAACCTCCGGTATGTCGCTCCATATGTGGTAGGCCGCCAGATCAGGATTGTGGGTCAATAAATCACGGCTTTCCTCTTCTGATTTGAGGTAACCGGCAATAATATCGGGACGTTCTCGCAGCCAGTCCTGGAGGGCCAAGGTAGCCCCCACGACTCGATAGGTGTGTTGCGCCGCCCCCTTGTTCGTCGCGGCACAGGTACAGGGCATTTCCAGTCCAGTCACCCAGCGTCCGGCCAATTTACGGTATTCCATCCATGAAGGGTAAGGTTCCCAAAGGGCACCGGCCCACAGGATATCTTGTTTGAGTTGGCTCATCTGCAATTCGATGGAGCGATCGTTTAAATCCATCGAGACCTTGTTTTGTTCCACCCAGGTCAGCAACTGTCGGTGTGAAAAGGAACCAAACGGTGTCCCGACCGGTTTCCCAGCCAAGTCCATTGGCAATTTGACTTTCCCGGCATCCATTAGATCCTTGCGCACGACAATGGCCCCGGTTTCGCCCGAATCATAGCCGGTGGCCGCAACCAAGTCGCAAGCCACAAGGTCTCCGGCCCTGAGGGCAGGGGTCTCCGCCATATAGCCGAACTGATTGACTCCAGCGTTCATATTATTGTTGATCAGCGGCCCGGAAAGGGCACGAAACCAAAGTACCCGACTCCCTTTGGGGAGGTATTGCACCCACAACTCTGCCTGCTTGTTGACGGTTGATGTCCAGTAAGGGGTACAGTAGGGCTGATACCCCACCGTCAGCGTGACTGGATCCCCGATACGCCCGAACTTTCCCGTTGGCTCACCGCGGCGGGCGGCCAATTCCAACCAGCCTTTGGCTATTCCCTTTTCCGATTGGGCGAAGGCGCGCCCCCCAACCGGATTGGGCAGCATTCCCAAAATAGTCGGCAGAAAGACACCAGTTGCCAAAGAAGATTTGAGGAAAAATCGACGGCTCAACGTGTCACAAAGCTTCATGGTTTCCCCTTTTGTGTTCTATATTTCCCCCCAACCAAAATCCATGAACCGCCCCACAGTCGTCAAGACAATTTTTTACTGGTTTTCATTGGGATTATAAAACCAATAACGATTTTTTCCAGCATTTTTAGAAACATACATGGCCATGTCGGCATTTTTCAGCAGGATTTCCTTGTTTTCTCCGTCACTGGGATACATGGTTATACCAATACTCCCGGAGATTTGTGCTTGGCTCCCTTTCAACCAAAATGGTCTTGCCAACTCATCCAGGATTTTTCTGGCGACAATTCTGGTTCCATTGGGGCTGATATCGTAAAGTATAGCCGTAAACTCATCTCCACCCAGCCGCCCCAAAGTGTCTGTTGTGCGTATGCAATGCTTCATTCTTTTGGCAACTTCCTGCAGAAGTAAATCACCTGCATCATGCCCCAGGGTGTCATTGACCCATTTAAATCTGTCAAGGTCAATAAACAACAGTGAAAAAGAGACCGATTGGCGATAAGCCAAAGAGATACTTTCGTCCAGGTGTTGAACAAAAAAATTGCGATTGGGCAAATTAGTCAGGAGATCATAATTGGCTTGGTAACGAATACGATTCTCTTCATGTTTGCGCTCGGTGATATCGCGCATGACACTGGCAATCAGTGTTCTTCCCTCTTCGGTCCAGGAATTGATAGATATTTCCATGGGGAATTCCAAGCCATCCTTTCGTAATCCCTGCCACTCTCGCACGTCTCCTTTCTGCAAATTGCCTGTGGCTATCAGCTCTTTGAAGCTTTCCTTGAACTCGGTATGGAATGACTGTGGAAAAAGACAATCAACTTGTTTGCCAATTATTTCTTCCCGACCGTAACCGAACAGCGTTTCTGCTCCCTGGTTCCAAAAGCGGACGGTTCCGTCCAAGTCTGATGCGACAATGGCTTCCAGGATGGACTGGGTGACGATCCGAAATTGCAGCTCCTTTTCCTTGAGAATCCGATGGGACTCCCGATTTTTCAGCAAATTGTAGTAGGCCCGGGCGTGGTAACGGAGTCTGGCTAACAATTCAATCTTTTCTGGTAATTTGACGAGATAATCGTTAGCCCCTAGTTCAAAGGCTTTGGCCTTGAAAAAGGACTCTTCCTGTGAGGATAGCATGATAATGGGCGTTTCGGCAAAATCGGGGAGTTGCCGAAATTGTTCGAGAAGGGTCAAACCATCCATGCCGGGCATGACAAGGTCTAAAAGAACGACCGCAGGGCTGACTTCCTGAGCTTTTTGCAAAGCATCAAAGGGTGTACTGATGGCATACAGGATAAAATCATTCCGGGAGTTTTCTGAAAAAATTTTATTCAGGATATATCCGGTAATTTCCTGATCGTCCACCAACAGGACAGGGACACGCTCAAGAGTAAAATTCATAGTGTTTTTTATTGTCAAATTCACGCGAAGATGATTTTTATTATGCCAATTTCAGAACGTTGTACTGAAAAAATGCTACATGCTAACGATGTAGAAGATTCAAGATCCTCGATATTCAACACCCACTCCTCAAAAAAATTCGGTCATTCTCTAAACCACTTCTCCAATGATTACACGTACAAAAAACGTCTTAAGATTTCTTTCTTCAGAATTGAAAATCCAAAATGTGTGCTAATTTTGAGTAATGACAACCACCATAATATACTATTTTTAGCCATCTGCGTATCGTTCCATGACACTCCAACGTTCATGCCACCTACCCACTTCGTGGAACCAGGAAGGAATCACTGACGTCATTTGAGATCTCACACAAAAAACACCGGCGCATCCGCCACTGCCTGCACGCGTACCGCCCGCCCATCTCGAATAGCCACCCGGTCACCAACTTTTATCCCTTCAGCTAACGCGACTTCGATCACGCCTTTCCTGGTAGCCACCTGCGCCACCCCACTATCAATTGACAGCACCCATCCCGGCCAAAATGCCCTGCAAATCAAAAACTGGATTGGACATAACGAACCACCTCCAACAATGTTACCAGTTTTAGCCCTGCTGCGGAATGGTTCACGGAAGTTATTTTTCCGCGCCACGACTGGCCCATCAGGGCATCGTGAACCTCAACCAGTTGTCCCGGCATCAGCCCAGGCCGATGCAAACACACCAAAGACACCTCCTGCAACGGCTCTCCGGCGTCAATCTCGGCCCGGCCACGAGACCTTTTCGCTTCGTCAGAAGTCAACAACGGCTCGGAAATATCTGGACCACGAAATGCTCCGTCACCGCGCTGGCAAAATATCTCGCCAGAGCCAAGGATTTCTTCGGTGGTACCGGTAAAACGAACTTGAACCGGAAATTCCGAAAGCCCGGCAACAGTCGAAGGCGAGGACAAACTCCAAGACCTCACCCGAGTGCGATACGTCGAGCGAAACACAGCCTCCAGATTCGTCAGCATAACGTATGTCTTCCGCAAGCACTCTTCATTCCAGATGATTTCACTGCTACGCAGGCAATAAACACCAGGATGGGTCATACAGGATCCCTCGACAGGGGTTTGTTTCCATTCAATCGCCATGGCCTTTTCCCCGGATTCGTCGGGAGTGATGTTGATGTCATAATGTTGGCCTGCACCGTGGCTTTTTTCCTTCAGACGTCCAATACGTTCCCAAATTTTGGTGATGTTCTTTGTGGTACGAGGAGAAGAGAGACCTTCGGAAAGTTTCTTCAGTCCTGCTTCGAAGCGTTGTGAGAAA
>JADGCN010000156.1 GCA_015228975.1 Magnetococcales bacterium | reverse complement strand
AGGGGGCATGCCGCCATCTCATCAAAGATCGCATGGATCTGACCGGGGCACGCTGGGGACTGAAAAGAGCTGAGGCAGTGCTGGAATTGAGATCACTGCGGTCGAGCGGTGACTTCCAGGAGTACTGGGCGTACCACTTGGCAGCGGAACTCAGGCGCAACCACGCTTCGCGCTATGAACCTCCACCAAAACGGCTGGTGGCCTGAAACGACATCGTTCCAAAAGAGCCACACCCAACCCATAAAGAAACAGACATTTCTTGACATTATTCAGGGGGTTGCGAAATCTGTTAGTCGGGCAGATACGCCGTCCGAGTAGAAAGAAACCAGCCGTGTCCACCACCAAAAAGACGGCAAGATGAGCCAGGGAAAACGGCAAAGCACAACCCATTTTCCCCTTTTACAGCGCGTGGTTCCCTCTGGTACGATGCGCGTGTTAAGGAAACTTGTGCGACAGGCACTCACCTGAAGCATGGTCGAGCTGCTTTTTGTCATGATCCCATAGGAGACCAACCGGTATGGAACAAACAGAGCCCGCCCCAACTCACCCTCCCTGGAGATCACCACGTCTCGGTAGATGCTCTCTTGGATGAAGGAAGGCTGTCTGGGACTGGATGCGAACGGGCAGTTGGCGGTGCGAAAACCCGTTTGTTTCAGATGGAATGGTTCACCATAAGGAGAGGATGTTTATGAAATATTTATGGATGTTATCTATCATGCTGCTGATGTCCTCTTGTGTCTTTCCCATCCAAAAGATCGATACTACTACTGCTGTACCGGTCAGCCAGCCTGCCACCCGCCCACCAGAGAATACGGTCGATGCCATCAGAAAGGCTGCGGAAAATGGAGACGCAATTGCGCAAAAAGCTCTTGCTACACGATACCTCAAGGGTGATGATGTTCCCCAAGACTATACCGAGGCAGCCACCTGGATGCGAAAATCAGCGGAGCAAGGCAATGCCGATGCGCAAAACAATCTGGGTATCCTTTACGCTCAAGGCAAAGGAGTTCCCCAAGATCATGTTTTTGCGTACATGTGGATGAGTTTGTCGGCAGCACAGGCAAATCAGGAGGCTGCGCAAAACCGCGACAATGTTAGCCGAATTATGCCGCCAGCCAGGATTGCAGAAGCCAAGGAGCTTGTCAAAAACTGGAAAACAGCGGCACGACCATAGTCATCATAAGGTTCCAGGAATAGGGAAAAACGTGCTTGGATCTGACGTGTCAGGGTTGTCATCCCCTATTGACTCGGAATCAAAGAACGGATGTAATGTACCATAACTTGCCACCTTATAAATCTTTTTCGGAGGGAAATTACATGAGAGTGCGTCTGTTGAAATTGGTTGGGTTGCTGGTCCCGTCACTATGGCTTGGAATCAGCATGAATGCCGCTGCAGGGGGAGCACCAGTGGCCATGTTGACCCAGGTGCAGGGGGATGTGCAGGTCAGCAAGGATGGTAAAGAATGGAAGGCAGTGGATCGCAACAAATTCCTTTTTGCAGGATACCAGGTGAAAACCGGCGCAAACGGTTCCGGTAAGCTGGTCAACCAGACAACCAACCTGACACAGGAGGTGGGTGCCGGTTCGGTCGTGGAGATCACTGAGACGGATACCAAGGCTATCTCTGGTAAATTGTCGGAAGCCGCACAGGATTCTGGCAGTTTGGCCAGCGGTCTTGGTCAGCGGTTTGAGAAGGCGCAGCGTTACACAACGGTGCGCCGCAGCGTCGAAAAGGCGTCAACCGAAGTCAAGCTGGACACCATTGCAGAGGTCACCCTTTCCAGCACCTACCCAGATCTGGTTTGGTCGAGCATGGGCAAGGAGTATGCCTACCGATTGGTAATCGATGGCAAAAGCCATAACGTAGCAGCTACAGAAAGCGACGTGGTGCGTTTCTCCGTACCTGCGCTATCCCCTGGCATGCATGAGTATCAGGTGGAGGTGATGAAAGGCAGTGATTCCGTATTCGCGCCAAAAAAGACAGGCAAGATCAAATGGCTGAGCAAAGAGGAAGAGACGCAGATCGCAGCGGAATTGGCCAAAATCGAAAAAACGTCTCCGGGCGATCCTCTCTCCAAGGCTGTCTTTTTGGATGGCAAGGAAATGGCTGTTTCTGCCATGGACCACTATCGGAAATATTTTGAGGCCAACGCCGACGACACGGACATGTACCCCATGCTGATCAAGGCATACCATGACCTGAGGCTGGAGAAGTTGAAAAAAGAGAGCGCGTTGAAATTGCAGGACATGCTCAAGGCTGGGGGAAAGAGCTGACCCTGCAGGTTCAGGTTTGGGTATCACGATTTGTTGGACCGCGTCTTTGCTTGACGAGACGCGGTCCATTAATTAATGAAAGAAGAGTCACATGCAGAAAGGTTGAGCCAATCGTAGACTTGGCGGATGAGAGGCTTTTCTGCCTATTATGTCGCGTTTATTGTGTGAATCGTGCGCACATCATGACGCCAGCAGCAGATTTTGCAGAGAACGGAACAATCTATGAACCTGTTTGGACTTACCCTCCGCATACTCCTTCCGACAGCCACTCTGCTCGTTGTTGGTGTGTGGGGCGGGTTACTTGCCTGGCCCCTGGCTGCGGTTTTGTTGGTGACGATTTTGCTGACCTTGAGTTGGCTGGAAGTGTGGTTTTTCCGCCCATTACGTGACCTACAGACAGTGCTGGAAACAACGCACCAGGATGGGGGCATTCCTGGCGTTGAACGACAGGATGCATTGGGAGTTGTAGCGCGGGCTCTTTCTGCCCACCGTGAAGAGAGTCAGCGGCAGGTACGTAGGCAGTATCTGCACTCCAACCTCACCGCTTTCCTGATGCTACAACAGGGGGATGAGCCGGAGTTCTCCTCCCCAGCACTCTCCTCCGCATCAACCGACGACCGACGGACCAACACCCTGGACAACCTGCAAAAGGGCATTGAGAAAATCATGCTCTTTACCCAGGATATTTACGAATCCTTTGTCGACCTGCGCAATCAGATCCAAGCGATTGCCGGTCGCTCCGCAGGAGCCAGTGAGGAGATTGCCGGCACTGCCACCTCGATTGGCAGTATCAACACCCGGCTTGCCGACATCACCCAACTTTTGCACACCATGGAGGCTTCCATGGACCGGGTAGCCGGGGCGGTGCGTGAGATGGGCGATTCCTTTGAGGAGATCCATCGCCTGACCGAACGGGTGACCAGCGAATCGGTCGATGCGGACCGGTTGTCACAAAATGCCCGGCAGGGAATTGTGCAGTTATCCCAGTCGGCACTGTCCATCGGCAAGGTGGTGGCGGTAATTGACTCCATTGCCGAGCAGACCAACATACTGGCCTTGAATGCAGCGATTGAGGCGGCGGCTGCCGGGGCATTCGGGACGGGTTTTGCAGTGGTTGCCAACGAGGTCAAGGAGTTGGCGCAGCAGACCAGTCGGGCCACCCGGATGATTGCCGAGCATATCCAGGAGATCCAAACCATGTCCGAAACCTCGGTCTCTGTTGCGCAACAGGTTTCGGCAATCATAGAGCATCTCTCTACCGCCAATCGTAAGGTGGACCAGCAGGTGACCATCCAGACGGCCGCTGCCCGGCAGATGTTGGAATCTGTGCAGGGTCTCTCACGGAGTGCGGCGGAAATATTGCGGCATGCTGGTCAATTAAGTGAATCGACCCGCTCTGTAACCACGGCGACCCAGGCAACAGCCGGGTTAGCCAAGGAGATTGCCGATTCCAGTCAGTCCGCCTCTTTGTCTGCCGAGCAGGTGGCGCATCAAAGCGATGCCATCAGCGATTTGAGCAAGATGTCCTTGACCTTTGTCTCTACCCTTTGTTCGGATACCAGTGAGGTGCAGCAGCAGACACCAGTCGATCCGAGTTTACCACAGGTACTGACTGTTACTGCCCATCGTGCCGCCTTGGTAGAAATGGTACGGCGACTGAGTCAAGGGCTGTTGTCGTCCGCGGAGGGTCAGGTTCCTCTTAACGAACCCTTCGATTTGCCCCGCATGTATGCCGCGCACATCGCCTTCACAGAACGGTTTCTGCACGCTTTGCACGGGGAGGATGAAGCAGCGCAAGTAGGCCTGGGGGCCAGTGATGAGTGCCCAGTTACCCGCTTGTTGCCCGGTGGCAAACGGTCTGCCGCGCCCGATCTGGCTGGCCATCGGGCCTTGTTGCAGTTGCATGCAGAGGTGCATGAGGCCGCCGTAGAGGCGTTGGCCATGGTACGGCAGGGTTCCCTGGCCGAGGCCCGGCAGGCCATAACCCGTTTTCATGCCACTCAGGAAGAGCTTTTTTCCCAACTGAACGTCCTCTACCTGACCTCACCGGAGGCAACCACGAATATTGAACCCCTGATCACTTGGTCGTACACTTCGCGCTAGCCAGCTTGACAGCATTTCCTGCCTCCCGAACAACCGTCATTTTCATGACTCTATCATGATAGACCTGGTTTGCCTGTTTCCGCTGTTAATCCACACCTTGAATGCCTCATCATCAGTTTCTATGTGCTGTCTCAACCATTTACCCAAAGTATCCTGCACAATTTTTGGCAACGTTTGAGATGCACGATCATCATGATAAGCTGATTTGATTTCGCCTATTTTTCTTATAAATTCAGCATGCTGTTGTTTGTGCTCTTGATGCTGTCTATAACCACTAATGAACATCAATTTTTCCTCTTCCATAAAATGCATTCTAGCATATTTTGACAGAGAAAAAAGCCTGTGGAACACCTCCCTCTCGCTTCCCATATTTTTGATCGTGCTGGCCAGTTTTTTTACTTTTGCATACACTTCATCATGCTGACCATCCACATCCAAGTGCTTAATTCTACCATCTTTATTGGATTTTTTTCCCATCATTGCTGCTCCCTTGCTGTTATCCATCCCTTAGTGTGCTTTTGGAATATCTACCGCTGTTGCTGTAGGCTTCCAGTTGCGCGCCATCTCTTGTGCCTGAGCTATTTGCTCGGGTGTCATATATTTAACCATGAGATCACAATCCTTGGTTGCATCTACAATTCCTTGTGATGCCGAGAGATACATCCACACATGGGACTGGACCAAGTCCTTTGGCACACCCCTGCCTTAGGCATACCTCATTGCAAGATCATACTGTGCACTGGCATCATCCTGTTGAGCAACTTTGCTGATTGCATCAACATCCTCTTCAGTATTCCTGCACAGATATGACCAGCAAAGAAAACAAAATGAAATACATAATCTATTTCATGCGCACATCCGGCCACCTCTTTACCACAAACAATACATCACACGGCTTGTACTTTTATGTTTTTGATCTCGACTCGTACAAAACATCATCAGAACGACAATCTTTACAAGCAGCCTCGCGGGCACGACACGCAGCGCATATCGTATTGATCCCTCTACATTTTGGACATTGTTCAAGGCTATCTCTAGAACCACAGTTATAGCACTTTGTCCCTCGAACAATTATTTGCCCAAACAATTCTTGAGCATCTAGAGAATCAAACATCAATGCAATGTAATATTTATCAATGCAATATTTATCAACTCTGGCCACACTGCAAGGAAAGACTGATACACTCCCTTCATGGTTTATAATTATTTCACCCTGCTCTCGTTCTTGGACCGGGCATTTACTTTCTGCAACGAGCAAAAGAGCACTTTTGCTGATATTTTTTGAAACACCTACACAGGAAGTTCCAGATTCAGAAACAAAGCTAATCGCTTTTTCCCTGTTGTATCTTGGCTCTTTTCTCTTAAACAATAGATTCAGCATAGCAATTACAGATGATTAATCTATTAATACAAGGCATCCCCTCACTGCCAGCCGTCCCCCTAATTCGTTGTTTGCAACTGTCTCGTCCACATGTTGACCTGCGGTGCGGATAACAGTCACAAACAATATATTTTTCATGTCGATCAAGTCCGAAAAATCCAGAAAGATACAATGGACATTACCATAAATACTGCGATGATGCTGAGGCAGCCTGGTAGACGCGGAGTATTAAATGGATCAGTCAGACCACACGTTGGACATGTCCCATCCGACGTATCAACGATTTTCTTGCATCTAATGCATGTCCAGAGAGGCATATCGAACACTCCATATCCATTACCCCCTCCTCTCCCAAAAAATACCTACCTCCCCTCCTCCCTACCCCACCCCAAAAAGCTCCGCCTGCTCATCCCAGTCCAGCGGTATCCCCAACCGTAGCGTCTCCAGATTGATGCTCTCCGGATAGTCACCCGTCAGCACCCTCTCCACGATGGCCGGCGACAGCACATTCAGCTTCAGCAGCCTCCCAACGTAGGAGCGGTCCACCCCCTCCTTCGCCGCCAAGTCCTTGATGGTGGCCACCTCCCCTGACTCCAACATCTTTTGCCAGCGACGGGCCTTCACCATCGCCTGCACCAGGGGATCCGCACAGATGTTGTTTCCACCGGGCGTTGGCACCGCACTGTCAGGGGTGATGATCACCCTCCTCCCTCCTCGCCTCTTCAGCTTCATCGGGATGTGAATATGCAGGATATTTCCGTCTGCTGAAATCCATGCTGACATGTCTTTACTCCTTTTTCAATGGTTCGCCAATTCATCTACCAGGACACCCAGCCCTTTGACCCGCAGTTGCAGATCCACACCGTCGTTGCCAACCACCACCCTCTCCACCAGCATTTGGAGCAGCCGGTTTTGTTCCAGCGGAAAGAGCTCCTCCCAAACCGGATCCAGCCTGGAGAGCAGCTCAATGATCTCCCGCTCCGACACCTCCGGCTCGACTTTTCGCACCTGCCGAATGGCACGCGCCACCACCTCCGGTGCCTTCAGAATCTTCCGCACCCGGTCCAATACCAACCGTTCCAACTCCATCGCCGGGACGCTGGGCATGGTGCATTGATCATGACTCGTCCTGGCGGCATTGAGGCAGAGATAATACCTGTACTGTACCTGGCCATTTTTGCGAGAATGGCTGGGTTTCATGGCCACCCCGCAATAGCCGCAGCGCACCAGGCTTTTCAGTGGAAACGGCGTCTGACCCCGTGGCAGGGTGGAACAGGTGCGCGCATGCTCGGTGATCAGGCTGTGCACCTTGTCCCAAAGATCCCTGGCCACGATAGGCTGGTGCTTGCCGGGGTAGGTGACGTCCCGATAGACCACCTCGCCGATGTAGGCTTGGTTTTTCAGGAGCCGGTAGAGTGCCGCCTTGTGGATGGGTTTGCCATTGCGCTGGATGCCTTCAATGGTCGTCCAGGACTTGTTCTGGATGCCTGCCTCCCGCAGATCCCGGACCACCTGGGTGGGTGAGCCGCATTCAGCAAACCGGCGAAAGATGAAGCGGACCTGATCAGCCTCCTTCTGGTTCACCACCAGTTCCCGGTTCTGAACGTCATACCCCAGGGGTGGAATACCCCCCATCCAGAGGCCTTTCTGGCGGGATGCTGCATACTTGTCTCGGATCCGGTCGGCTGTCGTCTCCCGCTCGTATTGCGCGAAACTCAGCAAAATGTTTAGTGTTAATCGACCCATGGATGTGGTAGTATTGAACGACTGGGTGATCGATATAAAGGTGACATTGTGGCGATCAAGAATCTCGATCAGCTTGGTAAAATCCAGCAGAGAGCGGGTGAGCCGGTCCAGCTTGTAGCAGACGACGCAGTCCACCTTCCCAGCCTCGATGTCTTTCAACAGCCGTTGCAAAGCAGGCCGGTTGAGGGTGCCACCAGAGAATGCCGGATCGTCGTACCGGTCGGCCACCGGGAGCCACCCCTCATTTTTCTGGCTGGCAATGTAGGCGGTACATGCCTCCCGCTGCGCATCCAGGGAATTGAATGCCTGATCCAGTCCCTCGTCCGTTGACACCCGGGTGTAGATGGCGCAGCGCACTTTTGGGGTG
>JADGCN010000155.1 GCA_015228975.1 Magnetococcales bacterium | reverse complement strand
CCCTCGAACATGACCTTTTGCCACTTGTAAAAAAGTGTGGGATGGATGCCATGTTGATCACAGAGATCCGAGACCGGAACCTTGTTGATCAAATGCTCCCGTAGGATGCTGGCCTTTTCCTGGGGTGAGTAATTTTTTCGTCTTTTGGACACGACTTGTTCCTCCGATTGGCAGCCATCATATATAGCTTAACCAAAAGATGGAATTGTCGGATTTCAACTGAGGCAAAACAAGGTCGGTCTCTCCTGGCTGGGTGCCCTGGTGGAATCTGCACTCCACTTTACACCGGAGGAGCGTGGCAACAAGCCTCATCCCAGCGTTGTTGCCATGGGACACAGTTTCGGAGCCCGGGCCATGAGTCGAGCAGTGTTCAGCGGTTCGGCTCTGGCTATCCCCAATCATCTTGCTCGGAACCAAGGAACCAACGCCGATCTTTTCATCGGTCTGCAAGGTGCCTTCAGCATCGACCGGTTCCTCGTCGGCGAAGGACTTGAGGGTTCCCCCTATGCGGCAAGCTCTCGCACCAAGGCAAACAAGGTCGTTCTCACCTCGTCCGTCTACGACAACGCTGTGGATAGGGCAGGCTGGGCTGATATGGCCGGAAATGATAAGAGCTATAATAAGATATGCGGGCCTGGAAACAGCTATAATGACCGGATCAACTGCTTAACCGCTCAAGAAACGGGCATGGTCACCCCTTCTTTTGCCACTGAGACCCTCTGTCCAACCACCGCATCACCAAGTAGCTGCCGCATCGACTACGTTTTGGCTGACAATCTTGTGCGGTACAACATGGTCGGTACAGGTGGTGGTGCCCACAGTGACGTTTACCGTCCGGAGATGGGCCGCCTTATTTGGGAAGCAATCAAGGCTTTCGCTTCACCTACATCAGGAAAGTCTGGAAACCACTGATGTGTAGGTGTGGGGCTGGAGCCGGTTCTTCCTGGGTACAGATGGGTTTGTGACGTGATCGCAACACGTATCCCCAAAGAGATAGCAGAATGCGCGAAATATAATGAGCTTTGCGACGGAATATGAATTGATATTTGATAATCTCTGTTTTTGACGCCAGATTGGGAAAGTTTGTGCATTATCTGTCGAGCTTGGAAATGTTAAATAAATTCAAAACATGCGAACTTACGCTAATTTACCGGAATATCTGAATGGGTTTTTTTGGTGGCATGAACGTTTCTGATAATTTTATTAGTGATAAATCGCATGTCAGTATTCATATAGCTTCCCCATCGTTTGACTTTGATCAAATTTATAAATTTAGATATGCAGTATACACGTCTGATTTAGGGTATTCTTTTCCAGAATCAGACCATATAAACAAAATGCTGATAGATGATTTCGATGATTGCTTCGGAGTAATTCAGATATATGCCATAAACAATAATGGTGAAATTGTCGCATGCATACGAGCAAATAAAATACATACATCAAATATAAACAGCAACGCACATCGTTGGTTCAATATGAAAATATTTATCGATAATAATATTAATGAATTGTATTTTATTTCTCGCCTGCTTATAAGGAAGGATTACAGAAAAACAAATTTACTGATATGGCAACTCACTAAAAAGCTCTACAGTGTTCTTGAATTTTCGGTTCTCGCAGCAATTGGAGATTGTTCTCCACACCTTGTTGAATTTTACAAAAGAATTGGCTGGTTTCCATATCATAATGATTTTTTTCATCCTGTATTAGGATGGAAAACTCCATTGATAATGATATTTAATAACTATGAAATTTTAAGACAGTCGCGGTCTCTGCTTGCCCCATTAGCATGGAAAAGATCTTTGTCTGAACTGCCTCTTAATATCAGGCAAATTGATGTTCAGAACGAACTTCTTCATATATCACGAAGGAGCGAGAATTGCGTAAACAATTATCCAACAGAAGAATTAAAAAACTTCTATATGATTGTCCATAAGTGCAATAACGAAGTGATTCCACGTAAAATAGTTGGAAATTTACAGGCATTAAAAACATTCATAATCGGTTATTTTTTAGAAGCTAAACCGGTAATCTATCAGCAGTTTGAGTTTCTTGACCGTCACACAGAACAAATCTTGATTGAATATTCTTTGGTTGAATTTAATAAGAAAGCGGCTTTTCTTCTAGGAAAAATCAATACGTTTATTGATAAATATAGCGACAAAACTCCTGAAATTATAACAGATACTCAAGAATTTCACGATGAATATTTATCTGTTCTCCGTCAAATTCAAATACACTTTACTGATCTCACCGATTTTATTGAGATCCTGACAGGGTACAACTCTCTTATCATCAACCGACCACTATAGAGTCATCAAGATGGATTATAAAGAAAAATATGGTGCGTGGGCAGTTGTAACGGGGGCATCTTCTGGTATAGGAGAAGCTTTTTCAAATTTTTTTGCAAAAAATGGCATGGATATCGTGCTAATATCAAACGAAGACGATGAACTAAAAATAGTCTCAAAAAGACTGGAGCAGGAACATAAAATTTCTACAATCACCTTGTGTGTCGATTTGTCTGATCCGGCTCGTTATACAGAAATCACTCCGGCTATCCAGAATCTGGATATTGGAGTCTTAGCCAATAATGTCTCCTTTGGACGGTCTGGTGATTTTCTGAATTTTACCATGGATGAATATTCAAAAATGATTGAACTTAATGCGCATAGCTATATCTGGTTAACATATATGGTCTTGCCAAAGTTGATCAAAAAGAACAAAGGTGCGTTGTTATTTACTTCTTCCATGAATGCGATGGCTCCCAATGGTGGCAGTGCCGTATACACAGCTACGAAAGGCTTTGAACTCTATTTTGGTTGCGCCCTCTGGGATGAGTTAAAAAATACCAAAATCGACGTGCTGAACGTCCTGCCCGGTCCAACCCGTACAAGATTCCAGGAAAGGGCCGGAACCACGACTGCCAAGATTGCCATGTCGGCACAGGAACTTGTGGAAGGAATGGTGCCCTTCCTGGGCAAGGAGATGTTCTACATTCCTGGGCAAAAAAACCGGCTCCTTGCCAAATCCATGCACTGTTTCAGTTTCACACAAAAAGTCAAGTTGGCGTCTCATCTCCATCATTATTTATTACATGAAAATCCGAAGGCTGGATTTTTCCGTATTATGTTTGAGGGGATAAAGGCTGCTTTTGGTTAAAATTTAGATCAGGAGAAATGCATGGGTTCCTCTAGCGTTAACTATATAGTAAAACAAGGAAATTCAAGAGATAATAGCCATATATAATAAACTAAAATATGCGCCTAATATTGTAAAATTAAAAGGCCTGGAACAGAAAACAGATAAAATATGTTCATCACACGCCACAGCAAACTTATCATTACCTTGTTTTTATTGGTCACGGTGGTCTTATGCTCCCGTATTGGCCATCTGGTCATCGTCATCGACTCGGATGAAATCCTGCCCCAGAATCACCCCTTTGTGGTCGTCACCAAGCGTATCGAGAAAATTTTCGGCAATCAGTTCAGCGCCATCTTGACCATCACGCCGCACGAAGGGGATATGTTTCAACCGAAGGTGATCGACACCCTGATCAAGGTGACGCGGGCCATCGAAACCGCGCCCGGTGTGGTACGAACCAATGTGGCCAGTCTGGCTGCGCATAAAATCAAGGCAATTGGTGGCACGGTCGATGGCCTGGATGTGCATCCCTTCCTGGATTCCTCACCAAGCAGCGCCGCTGAATGGCAAACTCTGCGTGACCGCATTGACGCCAATCCCGTTTTAACGGATTTGCTGGTCTCGCGGGATCGTCGCACCGTGTCAGTCATTGCTGAATTTCACAAGGTGCCGGGTGGCTTCCGGGTCATCGAATCCAACCTGCGTACCATTGTTGCCACCAACCATGATGCAGCCATCGACATCGATCTTGCCGGTTTTCCCATTTATCTGGGCATGATCGAACGTTATTCGGATCAGATGGGTATTTTGTTCCCGTTGGCCGTGTTGCTCATCGGTTTGTTGCACTGGGAGGCATTTCGTACCGGGCAGGGCTTTTTGCTGCCCCTGGTCACGGCGTTGCTGGCTGTTGCGTGGGCCATGGGGATCATGAGTTGGGCCGGGGTGGCCCTCGATGCCTTTAACGTCACGACCCCCATCCTGATTCTGGCCATTGCCGCCGGGCATGCGGTGCAAATCCTCAAGCGTTATTACGAAGAGTTTGAACAACTTATAGCTAGGGACACAACCGATCTGCGTATGGCCAATCGCCAGGCCGTGGCCAATACCTTGCAACGAGTGGGGCCGGTCATGGTCGCGGCAGGTTCCATTGCGGCAGCCAGCTTCCTGTCACTCTGGTTTTTCCCGGTGCGGACGATCCAATCTTTCGGCCTGTTCACCGGTCTGGGGATCCTTGGTGCCCTGGTCATCGAACTCACCTTCATTCCCGCCTTGCGTTCCGTGCTGCCCCCGCCTCGACTGAAACAGACAGCATTACCCAAAATAACCATCTGGGATCGCCTCATCCAGCAGTTGGATCGATTGCGCGACTTGTTGCCTACCCGCCAGGGAGTGGTTGGTTTACTCGTGTTGGTGGCCATCCTGGGTTCCGGCGTGGCGTTGTTGCAGGTCGATGTCTCAATGCGCAACTATTTTCGCACCAACAACCCCGCCCGTCTGGAAGATGCCGCCATCAACCAAAAACTGGGGGGAACCAATACCCTCTACGTGCTGATTGACGGTGGCAAACCGGATGCCATCAAGGATCCGGCCTTGCTACGAGCCATGGCGGAGGTGCAAACATTCCTCGACCATGAACCATTGGTAGGCAAAACCCTCTCCCTCGTCGATTATTTGCGTCGCATCCATCGCGCCGCACATGAAGATCAGGCCGAATTCGACCGGCTCCCGGCAACCCGCGACGAGAACGCCCAGTATTTGCTGCTCTACAGCCTTTCCGGCGATCCCGGCGATTTTGATAACGTTGTTGACTACGACTATCGGCATGCCGTCATCCAGGTCTTCCTGCATCAGGACAACGCCGCGCTCATCCACGATTTGGCAGCACGGGTACAAGTTATCGCCCGGGATCGTCTGCCGCATGGAGTCACCCTTTCCGTAGGCGGCAACGTCACCTCTCCGGCGGCCCTCAATGATGTCCTGGTCCACGCCAAATTGATCAATATTTTCCAGATTGCGGCCATGGTGTTTATCCTGGCATCCCTGCTGTTACGTTCGCCAATGGCGGGTCTGGTGGTGATGCTGCCTTTGGTCATGACCGTGCTGGTGTTGATGGGTGGTATGGGTTGGCTTGGCGTACCTCTCAGCCTGACGACATCCACCCTGGCAGCCCAGGCCATGGGGATTGGCGCAGACTTTGTCATCTATTTTATTTACCGTCTGCGGGAACAAGCCAGTACCGGCCTTTCGCCGCGTGCTGCCGTGCATGCCACCATGCAAAGTGCCGGCAAGGCCATCCTGTTTGTTGCCAGTGCCGTGACTGTCGGCTACGCAGTTTTGATCCTCTCTTGGGACTATTTGACCTTCTATTGGATGGGAAGCATGATCTGCATCGCCATGATGATTGCCAGTCTGACCGCGCTCACCCTGGTTCCGGCTTTGTTGCTGGTGTGGGAACCAGCGTTTGCCTTCCGGCCAGGGACGATTTCTTCTGCACCTGCATCCAGGATCGCACTCATGGTCGCGCTTTTGGCGACCCTGACCGCGCTGGCCATGACATCTCCCGCCCAGGCGGATGATGCCGTGGCGATCATGGAACGCAACAACATGACCAATCGGTTGCTTGGTTCAACTGCCGATGCCACTTTTACATTGACCAACAACACGGGTCAGGAACGGGTGCGCCAAACCACCACCATGACCAAATTGTTACCCAATGGCATCGATACCATGCGTTTCACGCGCTTCTTGTCCCCAGCGGATGTCAAAGGAACCACCACCCTGACCATCGAACACACGGATGGAGATGACGACATTTGGATCTACCTCCCGGCGACCCACAAGGTCAGGCGGCTGGTGGCATCGAACAAACGCGACAGCTACGTGGGGACCGATTTCACCTATGGCGACATTATTGGTCACAGAGTCGCCGACTGGCATCATCAAATCTTGCGCGAAGAGACCCTTGACGGCACCCCCTGCCACGTGATCGAAAGCCGCGCCAAATCACCCGAAGTGGTGAGCCATTCCGGTTATGCCCGGCGTCTCCAGTGGATTGCCAAGGATAGTGCCGTGGCCGTCAAGGCTGAAATGTTTGATCCTGCCGATCAGCCTTTCAAGGTATTTCTCACCAGCGATATCCAGCAAGTCGATCCACAACATAACCGCTGGCAGGCCATGCGTTTTGAGGCGAAAAATCTCCAGACCGGCCATCGCACGGTGATCCAATTGACCAAGTTCCGCCTGGCACCGAACCTCTCTGAAGATCTGTTCACCACACGGGCCATGGAGCGGGATTAAGCCGATGCCTCGGCATGCCGGATGGTTGCTGGTGTGTGTGCTGCTCGTCATCAAGGATGCCTCCGCTGATGATTGGCAAGCGGACACTTCATGGCGTTTGGGTGTGGCCAGTTCGGATCGGGCGTTGAACAATCGCTTTGGGGCAGGTGCAGGATCAGCCTGGCTACGGGCCGGAACGAATCTGACCCCGGTATTGGATCTGCATCTGGAAGGGTGGGTCGCAGAATCGCTGATCGACGGACGCGGCGATGGCAAGATGGAACTGCGCGAAGCCCGTTTGCGTTGGCATGGCGAGCATACCGACTTGACCCTGGGTCGCCAAATCCTTGCCTGGGGTCGCGCTGACAAGATCAATCCCACTGATATCCTGGCAGGACGCGATCTGACCCTGATGTTTTTCGATGATGACGACCAACGCCGGGGATCCCTGACCCTGGCCCTGGATCGTGACTTGGGAAGTGGTCTGCGTTGGAGTGCTTATTGGTTGCCGGAGTTGCGCCCCAACGTGTTGCCTTTTCGTGCCTCCGGTTTCAAATTGGAAGAGAGTGAGAGTGCCAGCCATTTTGATCCGGTCCAGTATGCCCTCAAACTGGACCACTCCGGCGGTGCTGTGGATTGGTCGCTGAGTTGGTTCGAGGGCCTGGATCGAACCGGGCGTTTGCAGGTGAAGGAAATCACCTCCTCATCGGTCAAACTGGTCCCGAAGCACAGGCCTCTGCGCATGGTGGGTGCGGATGCCGCGACCACATGGCAAGGATATGGTCTTCGCGTCGAGGTGGCCCATGTCATGCCGCACAGGGACGATACCATCATCAGCAATCGAGAGCGAGAGCAGACATTTGGCGTTGTCGGTGTGGATCACAACCTGCCCGATGATCTGTACGCCAATCTTCAAGCCATCGTGCGCCACACCTGGGACCATGTTGATTATCAAAACGTCGCAGACCCTCTTGACCGCGCCATTGCCCTGATGAACGACGTGCGCAATGGCCAGACCAGGGCCACGCAGTATGGCTGCTCCTTTTATCTGAAAAAAACCTGGGATAACGAAACCCTGCAAGCTGATCTGTTTTCAGTCTATTTTGCTGAAGGAGATTATCTCTTGCGACCGAAAATGCACTACAAGTTGAACGACGCTGTGCGCATTTCTCTGGGAGCAGAGCGCTTTCGGGGCAACAACGACACGCAGTTGGGTGCCCTGCGACACAATTCTCTGGTGTTCAGTGAGATCCGTTATGGGTTTTGAGATGCATTGTCTGGACTGAATCGGCGGCCATGACCACGATTTCAGCCTGGATATGCACATGAAATTGCGCAGGTTCCAGAATCATTTAAACAGGTTGGCCCAAACGACGATCAAGGCCTTCATGTTGATTTTCCTCCTGACAACACCTCGGCCACGGCAGCCAGTGCCCGGGCGACATCGGTTTCATCCTGATAAAAATGCGGAGAAAAACGGATTCCGGCACCCCGATGGGCCTGATAAACATTCCGGACCATGA
>JADGCN010000154.1:2446-7995 GCA_015228975.1 Magnetococcales bacterium | reverse complement strand
CAGTACCGTTTCGTTATTGGGGGCTATCCGTTCCGCAGGGTGCCATGGCGAGGTACCCGTTGGTCGCCCGGGAAATCGGTGATAGAATGAAGCGAGTGGTTGCACCGAAATACCGTCCTCAAAAGTATACCGACAACCAGTTCGCTATGTAAACAGGAATGGGGGCGTATTCGTTGGAACATCTGATCCCGTCCCGGGATATGGTCCTGATTGTCGCCGCATTCGTGGCGGTTCCCTTGATACTGATCTGTCTTTGGCGGATCGTTGGGCGTTGCCATGTCTGCCGGCAGCGGCACGAAAGGGCAGTACCTCACCATTCGGGGGATCGGCTGCCCCAAACCCCGGAGATTTCCACGGCGACCGGGCATCTGCAAAGCGAATTCCTGGCCGCCATCAGTCAGGAAATCCGTACGCCCTTGAATACCATTATCGGTTTGAGTCACCTGTGCCTGGAAACCCAGTTGACCGGGCGCCAAAGCGATTTCATTCAAAAAATACACGATTCCGCCAAAACTACGCTGCGCACCCTCTCGGATCTTCTGGACCTGGCCAGGATTGAGGCGGGGCAAATGGATCGGGAGTCGGTCGATTTCAGTCTGGACACCGTGTTGCAACCGGTTATCGCTGCCGTTGGTTTGAAAGCCTGCGAAAAAGATTTGGAATTCATTGTGGACTGCGATCCAGACATCCCTGCCGGGCTGGTGGGGGATCCCCGGCGTTTGAGTCAGATTGTCGTCAACCTGTGCCACAATGCCATCAAATTCACCGAACACGGTAACGTTGTTGTTGGCGTCCGCGTCATGAGCCGGGAACACCAATCGATGCGCCTGGAATTCTTTGTGGAAGACACGGGAATCGGCATGACGGGGGAGGAGCGGGAGAATCTGTTTCAATCGTTCTCCCAGTTCGACGCCACCATTTCCCACAGGCTGAGTGGCCACGGCTTTGGCTTGGCGTTGTCGCAAAGGTTGATCCAAAGGATGGATGGCACCCTGCGCTGCCGCAGCCATCCCGGGCAGGGGACGCGATTCCGTTTTGATGTTTCTGTTGGCATCGCCTCTCGGGAACGGGCATGCGCGGGATCGGACACCTTGCCCACCGATTCGCAAGCCCTGAATCTCCGGGGTGGCCGTGTCCTGGTGGTCGAGGACAACGCCACTGCCCGTGACGTACTCATCCGACATTTGATAGCGAGCCACTTTCGTGTTGTAGCAACGGAACGTGGCGATACCGTTGTGGACACCCTCTTGAATGCCCAGGCCGAAGGGGATCCCTTTATCCTGATGGTGATCGATCTGACCATGCCGGAAATCAACGGACTGACCTTGGCGGCACGCATGCGTCAGGAGGGGCGACTCCATTCCCAACCACGGATCATCCTGGCCTCTTCACTCGGTGATGAAGCCATTCTCACCAAGGCGGTTCGCTATGCCGATGTCCATGGTTCGCTCTTGAAGCCATTCCTGTCCAGCCATTTGCTCCCTGCCATTGCCAAGGCTTTCAGCCCGGTTGACCACGACACGCCCCAGACCATCGTCAGCATCGACGTGGCGACAGCCCTGGAACGCCTGGAGAACAATGAAGAACTTTATCATTCGGTCCTGTCCAAATTTTTGGTCAATCAGGGGGGGGCCGAGAAAAAGATTCGCGAAGCCCTGGCCGCGGATGATATGGGTACGGCACAACGTTTGGTGCATACCTTGAAGGGCGTGTCGGCCATGATCGGGGCTTTTCCATTGTCGGAAGAGGCCAGGGTGTTGGAATCGGCCATCAAGGTACGTTCCGAAATGGCGGTGTTGCAACCTTTACTGGCCGAAATGGCTCGGGAGTTGGCCAAGATTTGCCGCGAGGTGGATATCTATCTGTCCATGCATAAGCCGCATGCGTCCACCCCTGACGTCAGCGAAACCGATACTTCCATTTCGCGACGGGATGCCTTGCTGCGCAAATTGTTGCAGGAACTCTCCACCTACAATGCCGATGGCGAGTCCACCTTGGCGGATCTCAAGCAGGTTCCATTGCCAGATGCCATGGTGTCGGGCATGGAAAAAATGACCCGACAAATGCTGCAATACGATTTTGAAGGCGCGATCGACACGTTGAGGCAGTACGCCAAACAGTTGAACATCGACCTGGAGCATTAAGGATCACGGCCTTGATGTGTTCAGGCGGCGATGGCAAGCGGTTGTTGGCTGACGACTGGATCCGGTGTCCCTGTCGCCGTAGCGGCGGGATCGGTTACGGCGGTACTGGCCGTGGTTTCGCTGCTTGAAGCGGTTGGAGACGCTGTTGTCTGAGCGTTATCGTTTTTGGCTTCGTCCACAACGGACGGTGTTGCCCGGTCTGTCTGGCGTGGCCAGGGTGATGAAACCGAGTCATCAGGCAATTGCTTGTACAAATCGGCTACCAGACTGGATGCCTGGTCGAGCAACTGGAACAATTGTGCCAGCAGGTCTGCGATGGCGCTGTTGTTGTGCGTGGCATCGGTCGATGACTGAGATGTGGGGGATGTCGCGTTCAGCAGGCTGCCAAAGGTCGTGTCGTTCCCCTGGCTGGTTAGTGCTGTGGGATCAAAAAAGGAGGGACTGCGTTGTTGCAGCAGGGCCAGCAGGATCTCTGTGCTGCTCCCCTGGTTGGTTCCGGCTTGTTCCGTACCGGCATTATCGGTTGCGCTCATCACCTGGTCCAGCATCGACATGAACCCGTTACACGATGACGAACCCTCTGTGCCGCAGGTCATCCGTGCCTGAATCAGGGTGATTTCCATTGTGGATACGTTCATTCCTGTTCTCCTCTCTCATGAGCCGGTAGCGGGACGGCCTTTTTTTTATGATACCCTGTATCGGGTGTTGTCTAAGATGTTATCAAAATCCATGCCGAGCATATAAAATATTGAAATGAATATGAAATGCCTTCCAGGGCAGGGTGTTTTCATGCTTTTTTTCCGGTATGGAACCCGGGATGGGGGCAAAAAATGTATCGGGTCTGCCCCGACGTGCGGCAAAAGCTGCCGGTTGTGGAGGGAGAGTCGTGCAAGCCGGTACCCGGGTCATGCTGGAACGTCCGGGATCACACTATGCCAAGGTGACGGAAAACGGAATCTTTTTTTGTGGTGGCGGGGAAAATAAAAAAACCGGAAGTTACCCTCCGGTTTTTCTTTGTCAACCAACTCGCAAAGTTCATTGAGCCGGCTTGGCAGCGTCTTTTTTCTCAGCGGCGGGTTTGGCGTCTTTTTTCTCAGCGGCGGGTTTGGCGGCTTTGGCTGGCTTGTTCGCTTTTTTAGCGGCTTTTTTAGCGGCTTTCTTGGCGGCTTTTTTGCCATCCGGCTTGGTCTTGTCGCTCTTAACGGTAGGAGCGGCGACTTTAGCGGGTTCAGCGGCGGGAGCTGGAGCGGCAGCCGGAGCAGCTTCAGGAGCGGGCTTGGGGGCGTCAACCAACACAACGGGAACGGCACGAACGGCTGCATCCTGCGGTGCGAGTTGGAGGATTCCAGAGTGGGAATGGGGGCCCATGCCGGCATGCGAGTAGTAGTGCGGATGCGAGTCGCAACCACCTGCGGGGAAAATGACGTTATTGCTGTCGCAGGGAACGACTTTGGCCATGTCATGGGCGAGGGCGGAGCCTGCGAACATGAGCATGGCTGAAGCGCAGATGGTTCCAAGAATTGAAGTCTTCTTCATTTGTTAAGCCTCTCCTAAGGTTGAAATAGCGTCCTTATGAACCTGGGGATTGTGACCCTGGTGGACTGTTTGTGTCGTGCTTGATGGAACATGGTAACTATCGAACTGATCTTAACGGTAATGTGTTTTGCCAAGAGTATTGGATTGGAGCAAAAAAGGCAACCCGATTTCCTTGCAAACGCTAAAACTTCCTTTCCTTTTCCGCGTAAAGTTACGTTAAGAGGTCAGAGGGGGGCAGTATAATTTTCATTAATTGATGGCGCGCCCCGTTTCTTTCCCTCGTGTTGCGCTGTCTCATGGTGTGTCGTGGGACATAATGTCTCGATACAAAGTGTCTCATCGACATAAATACAATAAAATCAATATGTTAATCGCAATCTCCCCCGTATTTTCCCGCGAATTCCAGGCGCTCACGGTCCATGTTTGATTGTGTGGTTTGGGAATTAAAAAACAATTATAAAATGTCAATATTATAATATATTGAAAAAAAACGATTTAATAAACTGTTGAAAAAATAATTGCCTGGCATGATGGCTGCGATGGGAATGATGACGGGCACGACACACTCAGGATCATCGCAACGCCTGGGTGTAGAAAAAATAAAAAAGTACAAGAAAGAGTGAGGAGTGGGATGATGAACACCAAAATGATCAAAAGGATGGTTTCGGCACTGGTGTTGGCCGCGGGGGTGGCGCTGATGCTGGGTAAAGCCACGGAATCGTCGCCGGTTTCCACTGGAGAAATGGCATTGGCGGCCATGGATGGCAATGTGAATGATGTGAATCGGTTGCTGCGGGCCGGGTTGGATGTGAATCATGGGGGCGAATTGGGCAATTCGGCCCTCATGTGGGCGGCGGAATACGGGCAAACCAAGGTGGTGCGGAGCCTGCTCGCAGCAGGCGCGGATGTGAATGCGGCCAATCGTTGGGGGCAGACGGCGTTAATCCTGGCGGCCCAATGGGGCAATGAGGACATCGTCCGCATGTTGCTGGATCATGGTGCTGATGTGGATCAGGTTTCCACCAACGGTTCGACAGCGCTCATGAAAGCGGTGCAGTATGACTTTGATAACCTGGTGCAGATCCTGCTCGACCATGGGGCCGATGTGGGGAAAATCGATAATCAGGGGCGTTCGGCGCTGATGATTGCGGCTGAATGGGGATCAACGAAGAGTGTGTGGTTAACCCTGGCGGCGGGTGCCCGCGTCGATCTTGAGGATCGAGCCGGGTATACCGGGTTGATGTTGGCGGCCATGAATGGTCACGACGCGGTGGTGGAGGCCTTGTTGAACAAGGGCGCCGTGGATTCCAGGCTGAAGGGGAGCGGTTGTATGGCGTTGCATCTGGCGGCTGAAAAAGGCTATGTCGGCGTTGTGCAACTGCTCTTAACCCATGGAGCCGAGGTGAATGCCATTGATGATCGGGGCGAGTCCCCCTTGATGGTTGCAACCGCCAATGACCGGTATGATGTCGCCAGGGTTTTATTGGCCCATGGGGCCGATCCCGGACTCAAGGATGGTGGCGGCAAAACCGCCGTGCGTCATGCCGGTAAGCTCAGCGAAAAAACGGCGATGGGTAAACTCCTGGCCAAGGTCGGGGCTTTGATTTGACGGATGACCGCACGCAAACTGCCTGCCCGACGTGAAGGACGAATCGACTTCATCGGGTTCTTGATCGGGTGCCATAGGGTTGGGCACCCGTTTTTTTTGAGGGGCGAGTTAAACCGCAGCTATCTTGGGATGTGTAGTTATTGTCATCCTCGCGAAAGCGGGGATCCAGAGGACTTTCCTACCTCCCCTGACTTTCTGGATTCCCGCTTTCGCGGGAATGACACTGGAAAACTACGTTTCCCGTGTTGGTTGCGGTTTAC
>JADGCN010000154.1:0-2437 GCA_015228975.1 Magnetococcales bacterium | reverse complement strand
AGAGGACTTTCCTACCTCCCCTGACTTTCTGGATTCCCGCTTTCGCGGAAATGACACTGGAAAACTACGTTTCCCGTGTTGGTTGCGGTTTACAACAGTTTGAGCATGGCAAAACCGACGATTACGATTGCAAGGCTCCCAAACATAACCCATAAAAGCCGTTTTTCCACAAACCCACGAATGCTCGGCCCGAACTTCCACAATAAAAATGTCAGAATGAAAAAACGCATGCCCCGGGCAAGGAAACTGGCGAAGGAAAATTGCCACAGATTGAAGTCAAACGCCCCGGCGGAGATGGTGATCAGTTTATAAGGAATGGGCGTTGCCCCTTTGACAATAATGACCCAGACGCCATACTGATCAACCATGGGTTTCATCGCGTGGAACGTTTCGACGAGATGAAACCATTTCAGGATTGTCATCCCAATGGTATCCATGAAAAAATAGCCAATTGCGTAACCCAGATAGCCGCCGATGACCGACGATAGGGTACAGACCATGGCGAGGCGGAACCATTTCCCGGGGGTGGCCAGGACCATGGGAATGAGCATGATGTCGGGGGGGATGGGAAAAATGGAGCTTTCGGCGAAGGAGATCAGGGCCATCCAGGCTTCGGCGTGCCGGTGTTCCGCTTTTTTCATGGCCCAATAGTAAAATTTTTGCATTGTTGTCCATCCTGGTTCGTTGGTTCGCCGAGGTTGGCCCCCGTTATCACAAGTTTCCGGGCGACAATAAGGGCACTCCAGGAGGTAAAACAAGGGGTGACGCTTCTTCCGGGGCATATTCCCGGTCGGGGATGAACGATACGGGAACGGGTTGATCCTGCGGCGAGCGCGATGGGTTGGCTTGCTGCTTGCTAACTCAACCACTGCGGCTGTTTGTGGCACGTGCTGGTCAATTCCAACAAAAATGATGATGAACGGGCGTTTTTACCAGGAGCCAAGCCATCCATGCATAATCCAAGTAGCGCGTCTCCGATCCAACCTGTGATCGCTTTGGATCGACTTCTTTTTCATCTCAGGCGCGTATCGTCCAGGATGATACGTCGCCTGGGCTGGTTTGGTGTGTTGTTGGCCGTCTCCATCCCTCTTTCCGGGTGCAAGGAAACCTCCACCTCGGACCTGGATTTTCGTGGTGGTGTGGCCTACGTCAAGGATACCACCCAACCGTATTCGGGACCGATTAAGGATTATTATAAAAAACCGGACGGCTCTCCTGGAAAGCTCTTGCAAGAAGGGTTTTACAATCGTGGATTGAAACATGACGTCTGGACCAGTTACAAATGGAACGGCGAAAAAACGGTTACCAAATTTGATGCCGGTCTGGAAGAGGGTGTGTCCGAAGAGTTTTATCCAGAAGGCACCATTAAAAGACAGGTGGGCTACAGCAAGGGCAAACGGAACGGTTTCACCAGTGATTTCGATACCAAGGGCAAGGTGGGACGGCAAATTTATTATACAAACGGTTTCATTTCCCATCCCCCGGCGGCGCGCAAGTCGGAAAGTAAGGGTGAAGAGGGGGGTGAGGAAGGGCATCATGAACAAACCAGTATCGAGGAAAAGTTGTACGGCAAACGGAAAAAAACCATGATGGACTACATCAAGGAAATGTTGTAACGTTTTTCATGGGTTGGTGCGGCATGCGTTACGAAGGTCCTGTCTATCGTCCACCCAGCGAAGCCGATTCGCTACTGATTCAGGCTACGGTGGGGTGTCCGCATAACCAATGTACCTTTTGCATGGTTTACAAACGGGGGCCACGCTTCCGGGTGCGCCCGACCGAGGACATTTGTGCCGATCTGCGCAGCGCCCGGGAGGATTGTGGAGCGGGTGTGCGAACCTTGTTCCTGCCGGCGGGCGACACACTGGCGATGCCAACCGGGGATCTGGTTACGGTCTGTCGCGAGGCGCGGGAACAATTTCCCGATTTGCAACGGATCACCGTCTATGGAACCTCCCTCTCCATCCTGGAGAAGGGACGGGATGATTTGCTGCGACTGGAAGGGGCGGGATTGAATCGCATTCATTGTGGTTTGGAATCCGGTGACGACCAAACATTGCTGCGTGTCAAAAAGGGGGTGACCGCGGCACAGCAAATTCAGGCGGGCCAATGGGCGGTTGCGTCTGGAATGGCGTTGAGTGTGTACGTCATCCTGGGATTGGCGGGGGTGGAACGCAGTGTCGAGCATGCCGAGGCCACAGCCAGGGCACTCAATGCCATCAATCCTGATTTCATTCGTATCCGCACCTTTGTTCCCAAGGAAAAGACCCCCATGTTGCGGGATTGGCAGCGCGGGAAATTTTCCATGCTCGGTCCGCATGGGGTACTTCAGGAGATGCATCGCCTGGTGAGCCTGCTCGCGGTGGATTCTTTCCTGACCTGTATTACTACCCCCGCATTTCCTCGCATACTGCGCGGATTTTGAACTCAAGCAGCT
>JADGCN010000153.1 GCA_015228975.1 Magnetococcales bacterium | reverse complement strand
TCCTGCATTGGTCTGGAGTCTGGTGGCTTTGGGTATGGAGAAGGGGGATGCCCCGGTGGAACCGGGTGGGGGGGAGCCGTCACTATCCTTGTTGCGTATTTCTGCTTTGAGCCTTGTCCATGAGGTTCGCGATGCTTATTGGCGTGCGGCAACAGCCGATTTGTTAATGCGGGAATTGGAGTCGGTGCTGGCTGAGGCCAATGTGGCGGCAGCCGGAATGAAGGGTGGTGAGAAGGCGCAGGATAAGGCCAAATCGGCACAAAGCCAAAAAATTCTTTTGGAAACGGTTACCAGGCTGGGGGCTTGGCGTGATGATCTGGCTCAATCCAGACGCCATCTCGCAGGACTGGTGAGTCTCCCGGAAGAGAGTCTGAAGGGACGGATTGGAGTTGCTGCCGCTGAATTGCACGATCCCGGCATTATGGCGCTGCCGATGGCGCTTTTGGAGGATTATGCCCTGAAACAATGGGCGGAACGGATGAAACTCCCCCGGGATCAATGGCTGGGTGCCAAACAGGTGGAATGGGCGTTGTTGTCCGCTTTTCCCGGTTATGCCTTTTCCGGGTTGGCCCATGAAACGGGTATCATGACGGTGCCGGGGGCACCATCCTGGGTTGAGGCCGGCATTGCTTTGACGGGGCAGTTGCTCAACGGCAAAAAAAATCCCGCTGCCGATCTCCAGACCGATGGCAAGGTGCTGCGCCTGGCGCAAGGTGTGGGTACGCTGGTGCGCCTGCATCTGGCGCTCCTGGAGTGCCGATTGACGGAAAAACGATTGCAGGAGGTGCGGGAACACAATAAAAGTCGTTTATCGATGGCGGCCACCGCTGCCGCGCAATACGATATCCAGGATCCTGTCACATCGGGGATCGTCAAGAAGGCGGAAGGGGTGATGGCGCGGTTGCAACAAGGATTGGCCTTTGCCGACAACCAGGCGGCATTGGCGCGTCTGTTGATTTCCCTGGGACGGGATCCCATCCCGCCCATGCCGGAATTGGAAACATTGGCACCACCCGCCTTGATGGCCAACATGGCCTATCGCCATGAAAGTTCTACGGCGGCCTTGTTATCGGCCTGGAACGTTGGCGGGGAACCGGAAGTGGAAGACCCATTGAAAAAGATTGCGGGAACGTCCGGCGCTGCCGATAAGGGGGGCATGTGGCAACGATTGCAGGATTTTTCCCAGAAAAAGGGGTTGCCACTTCCCAGACCGCCCAGGCCATTGGATGCCGTGGATGCGGAAAGCCGGGGTCTGTCAGGTGCGGAACCCGCGGTGGAAGGGGAGGTGCTGCCGACGTCGGCGGATTGATACTCCTGGGTTGAAGCGTCTGGGAAAGATACCTGTGCCAGTGGCCGATCCAAAAAAGCCCTGGCAAGGATTTTCGGTGCCCTCAAAGCGCGTCATGTTCAACCCAGTCCCGGCGGGTCAGGCCTCATGAATACTCCGAATGCATTGTTTTCTGGTCACAGTCGTCATGGCTGGTGGTGGCTGGTATACTTGTCAGCCCTCGTTCCAGCGTTGTCTCCGGTCATCGGGTGGGCGGAATGCCTGCAAGGGGATTGCCTGAATGGTGTGGGGGTCTATCAGTGGCCCAGCGGGGCGCGTTATGAAGGGCAATTCCGCAATGGGCAACTCCATGGTGCCGGGACCTATACCCATGCCGATGGTTCGGTGTTTACCGGGCAATACGTCATGGGACAACGGCATGGCCAAGGTACGTTGGTCTGGTCCAATGGCAAGAAATATTCGGGGGCATGGCGCCACGGGGTGCAACATGGCTATGGAAAAAAGACCTGGCCCGACGGTCGCACCCAGGTTGGGACGTTTCATCGCAACCGCTACCAGGGTGGCAAGGATCGCCGAAAGGGGAGCAAGTCCCTGCATTCCCGGGTGAAAGCGGCGAAAAAAGCGTTGGCCACGGTATCTGGCAAGGGGGGGAGTGCGGCGAAAGCAAAGGCTGGCGGACGGCATCTACCCAAGGACGGTTCTGCGAACAAGGCGGAAAAGGTTGTACCCACCCTGACCCCTGGGAGCAACAATCTCATCAAGCCTCCCGCAGCAACTCCGGGTGATGCATCGCCAAAGAACGTGGGATCACCCCCGGAACCGGTCAAGGCTCCCGCAGCCGCTCCGGGTGAGGCACCAAAGTTTTTACCACATTCCAATCCCGCGACGCAGCCGCAGGGTGTACCCGCTCCTGGCAAGCCGGGGGACAAACAGGGGGAAATCAAAAAAGAACCGGCCATTCATGCTGCTCTTGAGGCGATTTCTGAGCCGGTCGTCATGGCGGTGCCGTCACCCAAGCGCGTGGTGAAGCCGGAGGTGGTGGCCATGGCAACTCCGGCACCGAAGGCGGTGACCCGACCCGATCCTTTGGCCATGGTGATTGCCGCCGTAGAGATGGAATCCACAGCGCAATCGGACACCTTGGCTGAGGGTGGCGTTGAGACATTGGTGGGGGGAGTCGGGGAAGCGTTGGCTGATGCTGGTCCGGTTCCCCTGACCGGGGGTGAGCAGACGGCTCCCCAGATCGCCATAAATACACCGGTTCCCCTGACCGGGGGTGAGCAGACGGCTCCTCAGATTGGTGTACTCTCTGCCGAACAGGAACAGCCTGCCGTTCCGGGACCGAAGGTCGCCCAAATGACTCCCGAGCCTGCAGCGGATCCGGTCGTTGAAGGGGTGGAGTCGGCGACGGTGAAACTCATGGAGGCAGTGACACTGAATCTGGATTATTCATCGGCCCTTGTCAGGTCTCCCAAAGAGGGTGCCGACGAGGTTCCGGCGGCGGTTGGATCGATTCTTCAAGTGGCGGATGGCAAGCCCAAGGGTGAGGAAAAGCCGGGTGACGCGGTGGAGTTGAGAATATCGCGGTTGATCAGTGTGGGCGCTGGGGAGAAAGAGTTGGATGATCTGGGTGTGGGGCCTCTTTTGGCGGAGTTGGGGACAATCAACCCGGCCGATGCGGGGGTGGAAGAGATGGCTCCGATGCAGGTGGCCGCAGTGGATGTGAAAAACAGCGTCGAGGAACTCAATAAATTGTTGCAGGAGGGGCAGGCGCAGAACGACAAGGGGCAATTCAACCGGGCGATTTATTCTTTCACCTGTGCTTTGGCGTTCAAGCCGGGAAAACCAGCCGAAGCACTCCATGGCCGGGGCATGGCTTTGCTCAAGCTGGGGGCTCCTGAGCGTGCCATTCGCGATTTTGACGTGGCACTGGAGAAGGATCCGGGGCGTTATCCCACCTTGTTGGCAAGGGGTGTTGTGTTACGGCAGCTCAAGGAGTACAAGGCATCATTACGCGATTTGACGCAGGCTTCGGTCCATCCCGAAGTGGGGCCTGAAGTTTTTGTGGAGCGGGCCTTGACCTACATGGAGATGAACCGATTGAATGAAGGGTTGAATGATTTGCAACAAGCCCTGGCCAAGGAGCCCACATTGGACCGGGCACATCAAGTCAAAGAACTGATCTTGGCCAGGATGGGCAAATCGGCTTGATTATTGGTAGCGGATGGCATCCCCTTGGAGTAGCCAATGGATGCCGTCAGGGGTAAACTTGCGTACCCGACCGTAAGGGACGATGATGGCTTGGGCACCGATTTCCCGAGCGGTGGCACGCATGTCTTCAATGAGAAATACCTCGGACATGACCTCTTCGTTGCCCAAGGTTTCCATCCGGGCAATCTTGATGAAGGGTTGTTTGGGAGGAGCCTCCAGCAGGTCGACCGACTGGGTGGGTGCGAATTTTTGACTGGGATCGGACAGGGCTGCGTTGGTCACGGCCTGGGGTGGGAAGAGAGTTGCGCATCCGGAGAGTAACAGGGCGATCAGTAGCCATGTCGGGTGAGTTTTCATGGGGTAACTCCCTTGATTGTTGGTGATATAGACCGGGGCCTTAAGAAGGCGGGTCGATGTTTGCAATGTTGCAGGCGACTGTCAAGAAGGTTTGAAGTCTCTTTTTTGAAAAGTTTAGGGAGAATCAGGCATGATTGCATGGAACCGTCCACTTCCGCTCAGCTTGCGCTTGCAATGCGGCATTTCTGTTTTGGGGTTATCCCTGTTGGTGTGTGGTTGCACGAATTCCTTGCAGCGGGTGCCAATCCAGTATGCCCCTGTGGTACAGCAGGTGGGAGAGGATTCGGCCAAGGGGGTGGCCAAGGTGGAATCCCCCTCTCCCTCTAAAATGGAATCTTCCCAAGCGGTCAAGATGGAATCTCCTCCACCGTCTCAGGTGGAATCTTCCCAACCGAAGCTATCAGAGAGAAGCGATTTTCAGGCCAAGAACGATGGGGTGGTAACCTTTGCGCCCAGACCACAGCAGGCAGAAGCCAAAAAACAACCTGAATCGAGCCGTTCGAGCGATTCCGAGGGGTTCTTCACCGGTTGGTATCGCAATACCAAAGATAAGGTGGCCGGTTTGTTTGCCAGCACCCCATCTGCGGAACGGGTCGGGGGGGAGGATGTCCCGAAGTCCGGCCAACCGGCTCCCCTGGTTGATGCGACCAAGGGGGATGGGGAGACCGTTCATAAACCGATGTCGGACGAGACGACATTGGGTGATCACTCGTTGCGTGGCGGGCTCATGAAAGAGGAAAAAATGGCCCCGGATGCGGCGGCAATACTTCCTTCTGATTCCATCATGGCCAAGGGTATGGCAGAGCGTATCGACCAACCCGTGGATTTCGGTGACGCTCCCGCCAATCCCCTGGAAGCGGCTCCGTGGCAGACCGGTTCGAGTTCGGTTAACGTCGGTAAGGGATATTATGTCACCATGGGGCAGTTTTCCGATTATGTGGAATCGGAAAAAATGGTCAAACGCATGAAAGTTTTGAACGTCCCCTATCTGCAACAGCAATCGCGGGCGGATGGTGTCCCCGTCTACCGGGTCTATGCCGGGCCATTCGCGGATTTCGATGAGGCGCAGGCCATGGCGAAAGATTTACAAAAACATGATATTAAAACGGGTCCTGTCACAAACAAGTTGGAATAAATGGCTTGTGCGTGTGTGGGGCGTACTTCGGTTGCCTTAAGGAACTCTGCCATGTTGGAAACCTTTGCCAATCCCAAACCGGAGCGGGATTATCAGATTGATTTGACCTGCCCCGAATTCACCTGTCTGTGCCCGAAAACCGGTCAGCCCGATTTTGCGGTCTTTCACATTGTCTATATCCCGGACCAGCTCTGTATTGAGCTGAAATCACTCAAGAATTACCTGTGGAGTTTCAGGAATGAGGGGGCATTCCATGAGGCGGTGACCAATCGGGTTCTCGACGAATTGGTGGCGGTTGCCCGACCGCGTTCCATGACTGTGCGGGCGGTATTTCATGTGCGTGGAGGTATTACCACCGAAATCAGGGCGGATTACCATCAAGCGGATCGTTGAGGGGATGGCGTGGGAAAGTGGGGGGTGTGGACGGACTTGAGACGTACAGGGGGGTCAGAAGGCCGGGGTGTGTTTGGGGAGAATGCGGATGTCGTTGGCGCGATAGGTACTGTCCCGGCCTGGGCTGACGCGAAATTCGATCATGTCCCCCGGGGCGGGCTCATGCTTGGGGTCGGACAGTTCTGAGACATGTACGTAAATGTTGTTGCGCCGGCATTTGGCAAAACCGTATCCCTTGTCGCTGAAGTAGACATTCACGATAGCCTGTTGTGTTGAGCCGATGGGTAACCCCAAGGCATCCGTGTCCGCCTGGGTTTCCGGTTCGGCGGCGGATTCCACCTCCAGGGCCACCAAACCTTCGATATCGGATCCAGAGCCCACGGTAAAATAAACCGGTTCGTTGGTTTGGAAGCGATTGTCGCGGTTTTCCCGGGGCAGCATGAAAAAACGGATGATATCGTTGTCGTGGATCGTCAGGACGATATATCCGGCACCATCGGGTTGAACGGATTCTACCACGCCACGCAGGCGGCTGCCCATGACGAGTATGGAGCAGGCCTGGGGGCGTTCTTCCTTGCCGGGCCGGACAACAAACTGGACATGATCATGTTCGGCGATAGGGACCTGGGCGATCACATAGGTCATGTGGAAGTAGACTTCCTTGTAGATGTCGTCCTCCGAATAATATTGAATAAACCCAAAGCCACGCTCTTTTTTAAAGGCGGACACCCGGCCAAAGTAGGTGCGTTCGCTGTGGGTTTCCGCCAGGGGGTGAGGGCGATATTCTTCGATGGGATTTTGCGTCAGGTAGTGGGCGGGTTCGTTTTGCCAGAAGACGGAATAACAGGTTAACGGTTTGTTGTAGCCCGACATGCGGAAAATCGGTTGTTCGACGAAATAATCACGTACGTGGCGCTGGTTGGCTTCGCCCGCCTTGGAATGAATTTCAATGTTGTCATTGGGGGGGAAGACCGGATGATTCATGAGGATGGCGTGACCGCGGGCTTTTTGCCCGAGTTCTTCGGCAATTTCCACACAGGTACCGAAATAATCGACATGACTGCTGCTGATGGGGATGGCGATGGCTTGCCCGGAGGCGATCCCCATGGCGAGGGACAAAGGTTGGGTGAAAGGGTGTTCCTGTAGGCTTTCCTGGATGACGACCGCGGCTTGCACACCTTGATCGACTGCATTAAAAGCAGCCAGGAGTCCATCGCCATAGAGTTTGACGATCATGCCCCCATATTGGGCTGATAATTCGGTGGCCAAGGTGTGAAAATTGGAGAACAACTCGGCCCATTGCTGGCTGCCGAGGCGTTTTTTAATCGCTTCGGCATGGAAGATTCGCATGCAAAGAAACGTTTTACCGACGGTCTTCATCCTGTCCCCGAAGATTACTGGCTACGGGTGGCCGATTGTATGGTTACCGGTTCCTTCGGGACATCGGAATGACCCGCTTTGTTGCCGGTTTTGACCTTGGCGATGGCATCAACGACTTCCATCCCTTTGACAACCTTGCCAAAAACAGCATAACCAAAATCGCGACCGCCGTGATTGAGGAAGGAGTTGTCGGCCAAGTTGATGAAAAATTGACTTGTAGCGGAATCCTTGATCTGGGTACGAGCCATGGCGATGGTTCCCCGATTGTTCAGCAAACCGTTATCCGCCTCATTTTTGATCGGATTACCATTGGGCTTTTCTTCCATGGATGCGATCATCCCTCCCCCCTGGATCATGAACCCCGGGATAACACGGTGAAAGATGGTGCCATTATAAAAGCCACTGTCCAAATATTCGAGAAAATTTTTGACAGTTATGGGGGCTTTGGCCTCGTCGAGTTCCAGGACGATTTCGCCCAGATTTGTGGAGAGGGTCACCATGGGGTGGGCTCCGGTCGTTTGGGTTGATTGGGTCGGTTTTCCGGTGGTGTCGGCGCCAGCGGGGCAGGTATGGACAAGACCGGCAACAAGAAGCAGGGCAATGTATAGAATGCGTGCCAGCATGGTCAATGGGTTCTCCGTTGTGAATGGTCGATTGAGGCAAACCGGGGCGTTATCATGGCCAGATTTGCCGCCATGAGGCAACCGGAAACGTGGAGCTTCCCACAATTTGCCCTCAGGGTCCATGGTGCGGGTTAAGGTTTATGACGTGACGCGTGTGGGAGAGGTAACCCTTCCGAAAAACATGAAAAGATAAGATTTGATTTGGATATCGACTGGTTACCGGAAAAATCCAGCAAACTTTTCTCTGGGGGCGGCGTCATACATTGTCCGAGAAAACATCATCCAGGGACTGGGCATCGAAGATGCGAAGGCTCCACTTCTCTAAGGAGGACAGGTTTGCTTTGGACATTCTTTCATTGGCCCATGCGGGCAGATTGCCAAAACGGCGTTGTAGCTGGCGCATCAGGAGTGCGGTTTCTCCTTCCTGTCGCCCTTCCTGTCGCCCTTCCTGTCGCCCTTCCTGTCGCCCTTCTAGTCGCCCTTCCCATTTACCGGCACCATAGGTGGAGAGTACAAAGCTTGCTTGGTCATGCAGTTCTTCCTGATAACGTTCGTAGGCTTTGCGCTCTGTCTCTGGCAATTGCAGGACATCGAGCTTTTCTTTGGCCTTTTTCAGACCACGAGCTGTAAAATCATCACGGATATTAGAATTCTTAAGAAAATAAACCC
>JADGCN010000152.1 GCA_015228975.1 Magnetococcales bacterium | reverse complement strand
TTATCGTATCGATAGAGGTCCATATTACGAGGTGTTTGGTGCCGAATCCGTGCAACGGGTGCTGGACCTGGTGGCACATCAGGTGGCGGGAAAGTTGGGCTGAATCAGGATGATCGCGCGGCATATCCAGGGTTCGATGGGTTGATGGTTTTCCCTGTATCCGCGCTGGTACGTCGAGTGAGAGAAATCTGGAGAGATGCATATGCGTTCAGGCAGGCTGATTTCCCTGAATTTGATTTTTTCATATCCAGTCAAATGGACTCGATACAAAGTATTAAGGGACTTTTTGCAAAATTTTTACGACGCCATTGGGCATAAGAACTGGCATGCGCAGTTTCGGTGGCGGTATGACGGCAACTGTTTGATCATGGAAGCTGGCGAAACCTGTTTCAGTCATGAATGGTTGCTGCATATCGGTGCTTCAACCAAACGGAATTCAACAGGTAGTTTTGCTGGTTATTTCGGGGAAGGGTTCAAGATTGCATCGTTGTGTGCGCTACGAGACTATGGCTGGCAGGTACGGATGGCCTCCAGGGATTGGCTTCTGGACGTAACCACCACCAGAACGACCGTAGACAATACCGAATTGGAATCCTTGGCTTACAGTATGCAGCCACGTCCTCTGCCTCATGTCGGATCAGAATTGCGACTCTTTCCATTCACGCCCAAACAGGAAACCCTGTTTCAATGTGTGCTTTTGAGTTTCTACTATCGTGAGAACCCCCTGTTTGGCGCATGTATTTGGGAGTCGGATGAGGCTGCGATATATTTTCGTTCCAGGATGCCCAAGCCCGATGAGTTTCCATACACAGATGACTTGAATGGGCCAGGAATCGTCTACGCCGGCTTTCAGGCCTTGGGTTCCTTGAATTATCCACTTGTCGTATGCCTGCACCACCACCGGTTCGAGGATCGCGAAAGGAATAATTTATATGTTTGGGATGTGATCGACATCATGAACAGGCTGGTGCGGTATTTACCCGCTTCTTCGGCAGCAAAAGTATTGGAACTGATGAAAAATATCTGGTACAGCTATCCGAAGAGACATTATGATATGAGGAGTTGGCATAACGTCATTGAAAGGCTGGCCAGGGGTGTTGCCTCTTCGGCAGAAGAACGACAGGCATGGAGGGATGCACATCCCAATCTGATTGTGGCCAAAAAGGTACGAACCAGCAATCGGTTGGCTGCCAATCGGCGACGCCAGGCCATGGATTGGATCAAGGACAGTAAACGCAGTTTTCGTCTTGTCCAGGAAGGATTCTTGGTGCTTGGTTACCCGGAATTGGAGACCTTGTGCGAAGAAGCCGGTGGATTTCTTGTGAACCGCCCGGCGGATTCCCGGGAGTTGGCCTATATTCAAATCCTGGAATCGACCATCAAGGTTGTTTTTGCCGAGTTCATCCCGGATCTCAATCATTTGCCGCCATGCCTGATCATCCATAACAATACAGCCACCTGGCAGGGGGCGGCGAACTGTCATCGCCTCAAGCAACCCAAGCCAACCGCCTCTGGATACATGGTGCGCTTTGATCTGTCACACGTTGAGTTGCAACGTTCCCTGTTCAGACCCGGCTTGTTTTCACTGGCTCTCAGTACTTATTTGCACGAGTTGGCGCATGCTTTTGGTGGAGATGGGTCCAAGACCTTCAGCGCTGTGATGACGAACATGCTGGAAGTTGCACTCCGCGAGGCCGCCAGGTTGGAAAAATATGGCCAAACCTGGGATGGTTTAACGCATCCGCCAGATTCATGATTTTCAAGTCCAGCGCAATTTTCCCGCCAGATAGTTTTGGTCATTCAGGGTCAGTGGAAGAGATTCGAGCTCACCACCCGCCAGAGACCGAAACTTCCACCCCCCATCCTTGCCGGACTGTAAATACGACAATGTCCACAGAACGTGATGATTTTCTTTCTCCTGAAGTTGAACAAAGGGGTGAAGATCCATGAGAAATTCACCCACATCTGGGGCATGCCACAGGGTGAACAAATGTGTTGAGTCCTGCGCAGCAAGCTTGTTTAAACCGGGAGGAATCCGTATGGTTTTTTCTTTCCAGGGCAGGGATTCACCTTGAACCATGAGGTTGCGCATGTCATAGTGCGAGCTTGGGTCGAAAGTCGGGTGTGTAAAAAGGGGACGTACTGTCCAATAGGAGAGAGCATCCAGCAAATGGAGAAGGGGTTCGTGCATTTTATGCCGATGTTCTTCCCAATCATTACGGGAAAATAAATGCGCTTTTTTATTGCGAAGCGATCTCCATAGCTTTGATGCGTATTTCAGGAAGCGATGACCTGCATTTTCCCCGGATCCGGTCTGACCGGCACCCAGATAAGGCAGCCAGGGGTCCAGCCAACCTGCTTTTGCCATGGAAGGAAGGAGCCTTTCCAATTCGGTCTCAATACCATACAACGTATTCCGGATCTTGATAGGTCGAGGTAAATGGGGATTCTGAGCGGCTATGGCTAAAGTTTGTGCCCAAATAAGGTGGAGACAGGATTCCCATAATTCTTTGGCTGTAGTCATGAATATTTCGTGATTATTAAATTCCAGTGACATCAGCCGCGCTCGTTGTGCCATGCCAGGGGGCAGATATTTGCCCATGCGCGGCAGGGAAAATGAAACATATTGCTCCGACATTTCCTGGATCTTGTTTGCCCAGCTTTTTACGGTCAACTGCTGTTCATCAGGGTGGTCATATTCATCAATACTTTTTCCAAAATAGGGAGTGGAGTCTAGCGTTCCAGCCAGATTTGCGTAGGGAATTTTCGGATAGGCTGTGTAAAGCAGGCGAGAAGATGTCGGGTATTTTTCTACAATATCTTTCAATAAAGTTAAACCAGTATCATGGACAATTTCCCCGCCAATTTTTTCCGGGAATCGTTGATCCAGAGAGACTAAATGATAATGTTTTACCTTAAGGTAATTAACAGCATCCTGTTTTGAGATGACGTATTGAATTTCCATTTTAAAATTTACAAATTTTTGAGTTCTTTTCATGGCACTTTGCATATAATTTCGGAAATCTGGATCGTCTTCCACGACCAAAACACGAAAAGTAAATGATGTAGCCATATGGAATCATCCTTTCGCAAAATGGGGGAGCAGCAGATTGAAGGAGGCTCCGTGAGGATGCACCGGGGAGTAAGTCAAGTCTCCTCCCAAATCCCTGGCGCGACGCCGACAAAATTCCAGCCCAAATCCCGTTCCGTGGGGTTTGGTGGAAAAGCCGCGCTGGAACAGGTTGGGTTGCAAATGTTCTGGTACTCCCTGGCCATTATCCCTGACACTGAGTCGGAGTTGTTCTTTTTCCGTATCCAGTGCAACGTCAAGGACAATGAAGAACCCCGGCCCGGCATCTGGTTGCTCCAGGGCGTTTTGGACCAGGGTAAAGAGAATATCGGCAATAATCTCCGGGTCTGAAAACCAATCTATATCATTCATGTCAGATACAGGTTGGATGGAAACAGTTTTTTCTTTGACTTGCGTGGATATTTCCTGCAACACACCGTCCCAAACTTCCCTGACAGAAAAATTTTTCGGATCTGTTTTTTTGATCAATCGTCCCAGGTTGCGTTCCTCCACTCTTGTTTCTGACAAAACCCTGCTGATGGTATCCAAATGCTCTTTCATGTTGGGATCTTCAATTTCCCGCAATTCCCCCAGGGCCATGGCAATTTTGCTCATGCGTGAGCGAATCTTGTGTTGGAAGGAGGAGAGACGTTCCTGCAACATACGCTCCTGGGCGGTGATAGCAAACTCGCCGTATAATTTACGAATTTGCCCCTGGCCTCGCCAAAGGGCGGCGATAAATTCTCCGAAAGTTGTACACAGGTCCATTTCATAGTTGTTAAGAGGCGTGACTGTAGGAAAAAGCATTTCCATGATTCCCAGAATGCGCCGGGGTGCATCGGGGGAAAGAAATTGCATCTGCACCATGGATGCCGTATTAAAACCCATTGGATTATCTGTTGCATAATTCTCATCCGTTTGGAACAAACAGATGGATCTGTCTAAATTACACCACGATCTGAAGTCCTTGGACGGATTTTTAAGATTTTTATTAGTATAATCAAGGCGGTCTCGAATATAGGTTGATGTCCAGACATTCATCAGGTGTTCTTTCCACCTGGGCAAGGCATCGTCTGAAACGGGTTCTCCGTGATTGTCGAGGACGTATTGCAGCTCCCAGGGATCATATTCGTTATTGGAAGAAGGGACCAAAAAGAGCAGGTAACTGAAACGGGTGAATTCAGCCAGCAAACTGAAGGCTTCCTGGAGCAGGCGATCCACTTTGATACCGCTAGGCAGTACTGCCAGTTTGGACCAATCCAGCAGTTTGGCAAGAAATTTTCTGGCTCGGAGGTGAATCAGCATGGTGGCAGCCATGCGACAGAGTGAGTCGGCAAAGGTCTCATCGTCTTTGCTGAACCACTCTTTGTTGACATTTTCCAGGTTGACTGCTCCCAACCGGTGTTCCGATGCGATTAATGGTACCGTCAGGCAGGAGTTGATGTTTTGATTTGAAGTAAGAAAAGCATCTTTCAGATCTTTATTGACATCTCCCGATCTGGTGGTTTTTCCATCCCTGACTACTTGGGCATAGACAGACTTTTTAGCATCCTCCCTGGTCAGGGTAATTTTCAGATCTTTGGCGGGTAACCCACGCAAATATTTTCTGGACAGTTCGCCGGTGGATGGTTCGACCAGACGAATGGATGTTTTGGCATGCTGATCGCCGTTACGTTGCAATTCCTGGTGGAGATAATCGCCAAGATTGTTCAGGACATCCTGCTCATTTTCCAGGGAGGAGATGGTTTTGGCAAAATCGGCCAGGGCAATTTCCCGGCGGCGCAATGTGTCATCCCGCAACTCTCTGCCCAGGCCAGCCCCTATTTGTTGTGCCAAGTGGACCAGAAAGGATTTATCCTTGTGTCGGAACGGCCTGGAGTCGTTATTGTTGGAACGATAAAGAGTGATTGTACCCATTCTTTCCCTGGAAAAAAGAATGACGGCGGCGATCACCCGCATTCCCAACAATTTTCTTTTCCATGGATTGGTTTTTGGATGCATCGCACCGGAATCTTCGCCAGGCAATGCATCACTTTTGAATGAGAGGGGACCATTTTCATTCAACAAGTTGACCATGAATGGAGGGGCATCTGACAGGTCTATTTTCAGGCCGGCATTGAAACAGTCCGAGCCACCTTTCAATTCCAGCACACGTGTTGTGGAAACCAATCGTATATAGCTGCCAAAAAGATTGAATCCATTCAGGCGGGTTATTATTTCATCGTAAAATGATGACACATTGCGCCCATCGGCCAACCATTTTCCAACATCGGTATTGATATCGATCCATCTCTGGTCTTCCATCTGGTCCTGCAACTGCTCAACGATCAGAATGGCTTGATGCAGAAAATAAGCGGAAACTCCCGCATCGCCGGGTTTGTACATGAATCGCTGGGCACCTTCGGAAAGTGCCCGACGATCCTCCGTTCCTTCGGGATTGGTGGTCATCAGCACGATGGGAATATAGTGCGCCGCAGGAATTTGCCGCAATTGTGCCAATATTCCATATCCATTTTGCATTCCCTGTGGCATATGCACGTCAATATAAATGGCGTCTGGAGAATGCCCCTGCTCGATCATTTCAAGCAGGCGCACCCTTGGGTCTTCAGTATTGGGATTGATGGTAACCAGTCTGGCCTGATTCTGATAATAATGTTTTAATTGTCGATGCAATCCCTTGTTGAATTCATCCTCATCATCGATGACCAGGAGCGTTGGGGGTTTTCTGCCCGGAGGCAGGGGCGGTGCGGAAAAGCTTTTTTTCAGCTCGTTATTGGACCAGGCACTTGCCTGGGATTCAGAGAGTAATATATCAAGATTTTTTGCTTCGATATTGACCAGCGAGGGATCATCCCACACACTGGAACTATTTTCGATTTCATCCTGCTCGCCGGTCATGACGATCGCCTCCATTTTTTACGCACAATCTTGACGTCATCCTGTATGCCGGATTGACGATGTACAACCAATGGCAAATCCAGACGAAACCCGGCTCCAAAACCGGTGGGCAATTCTTGAACTTTCATGGCGCTCAGACTGCCCCCCAGGGATTCGGCAATGAGCCGACCGATGTACAGGCCATGGCCATGACCGGATGTGCGCGTGGTAAAACCTTTTTCGAATATGCGCTCCAGATATTCGGAATGAATTGCCGGACCGGTGTTGATTATTTCAAGGCGGATTGGCTTGGTATCACTTCCCATCCTGCGCATGACCTCGATTTTTCTCTTCTTGACAATTTTGTTGGTGGACGACTCTTCCTGGATGGCATTGGCGGCATTGATCACCAGATTGATCAGTAAGTGAAACAATAGAGACGGGTCGGTCACCAACCGTACACTCAGGGCTTGTTTATTCCACTCCAGAGTGCATCCCGCTGCCCCCAATCGATGACGCGAAAGATGAAATGTTTGTTCCACCACATCATGAAGTATAATCTCCTCCTCGGGCATGCGTCTTTCCAGGTTGTTGAAGGCATGCGCAATACTGTATAATTTGTTATTCACATCCAGTATGGTGAGCAATAGGTGTCCGGCAGCTTCGGTTTCGTCGGATGGAGTTTGAACATGCAATTTTCTGATGGTGGGTACCAGCATGTGCGTGGTTTCCCGTAACACCTCCATCTGAATGCGAATTTCATGGTGCAGGATTCCGGGAGCCAGTTCCGCCAGCAGGTGGCGACGCTGGGCCAGCATTTGTTCCGCCACGCCGGCCAGTTGATGATTCAACAACTGGTAGGCCAATTGCAAGAACTGAAATACCCGACACTCTTGCATCGCATTTCCCGGTGTCCTGGGTTTGATATCGCTGCCAGCGTTGGGATAGAGCGCAATCAGAATGCGGTCTGGATGATCGTCGAGCAGACTGGGGAGAAGCACGGCGCTGATCCAATAACCCCGCTTGCTTTGCAGCAGGGGATCGAATTCCCCCTCATATGTGGCATGGGTTTTGGGAGGATAAGGGCTGATAAACCAAAGATCCGGATCAATTTTTTTTGTCATGACCTCTTTCAGGAAGGCACTTTCCGACAGACGGAGAAGTTTGTCTCTGCAAAAGTTTTCCCAATGCCTGGGATGTGCCCCGGTCTGGAGTGTTCCTTTCAGGATCAGGGAGTGATCATCGGCATTTTCCCAGCAGTCGAGGATCAGACAAACCCCGCTGTTGCGTTCGTCACGGGGCAATTCCTGCAATACATTTCTGAGCAGTTCTTCGCGGGATACGGCCCTCAATACCGAGGAGAAAATATCTGCTATAATCTTGTCATAGCGACGATGGCCTATGGATTGAACGACCCGGGTGGGTTGCAGGTCAGGTAGTTGATTATCAATGGTTTTCTTGCCACAGAATGCAACCGATCCCGGGGGGAGGACGTGCGGCGATCCAACCGGAGTTGTTTGATCGGGAAAGGTATTTTGCCTGGCCTGGCCGGAATTCTGCGGTTTGTCCATTGTAGGCCTGCACTGGGCTTCTCTATGATATGAATGGGGTATTTCCCATGCCTTGGGAGCAGTCTATGCACATCACGGTGTTTTGTCAATCATGATCTCGGCGCATGCGCAAAAACACTCATTGCATGAATCATGGATCGAGTCATCATCATTTATATTATTGCTTCCGGCACCGTGCTTATTGCTTCCGGCACTTGGCATAGAAAGATTCAAACTCTTCTTCCCGAAACAGCGGATTGAGCGACTGTCCCCACCGGGTACGGTAGGCTTTCAGGAGTTTTTCTGCCGGAGTGATGCCGCTTTCCGCGACACGAAACAGGGGTTGCAGGTAGACGGATTCGTCGCAGCCGTCGGCATTTTTGACGGCTTGCCGGTTCAGGCTGGCCCGGACCGTTTCCAGGATGCCCATGGCCAGATCCTTCAGGGTGCGGTGACCGGGAATGGGCGTGCGCAGACCGAGACGCGGGGTTTGGGCATGAATGGCGGCCCGTTCTTCGAGGGTCCAGTCTGCAACCCGTTCCCAGGCTTCGGCCATGGCCTGGTCATCGTAGAGAACCCCTTTCCAGAAGGCGGGAAGGGCGGAGAGATTG
>JADGCN010000151.1 GCA_015228975.1 Magnetococcales bacterium | reverse complement strand
GATTATCATGAACTTTGTCAATCAAAAAATAAATGCCGTTCAAATATTGCCAGTTCGACGCCGGGTTCCTTGACCCTGGAACAATGCGAAGGAGGGTCGAAATGCCCCTGAGGTCGGGGTGCGTGTAGCCTATTGTAGGAGAGGTCGGGGGATGAAGCCGTGGAGTCGGATAGTCCAAAGTCCTCGGCGACAACGCAAGAAAGAGGAGTCCGGGCCGGTTTTGGCCCTGGCGGGAGGTGAGCCGATATCGCCGGGAGGTAACCCGTGTTTTGATGTTGATGTAACTATTGGAATTATCGTAGAATTTCAGAAGAAAAAGGCCGCCTTGGTGGGCGGCCTTGGATCGGAGTGTTTTCCTATATTTCTAAATGGTGATGGACTCCATCACATCGTAGTTGTAAATAAATGTTTTTATTTAATTTTATCATCTACAATATTTCACAATGCCCCCAATAATGCCCCCAAATCTTTTCGCTGCATTTTTCGCCAATTTCCCTGGCACACTCGGCATTCAGCCAAATTCTTTCAAGGGGCGATAACCTGTCTTTTTGACGGCAACCGCTGAACTTTGGATTTTCAAAATTGACAATGGACGTTGCATCGTACCCCCCCACACCTTACCCTGCCACATTCGTTTCTACGTTACTCAAAGGGGGATCACTATGGCAAAACGCTGGATGATTTGGTTTGTCGCGATGTTTATGGCTTGCACTTCGGCCACCGCCTCTGATTTCGAGGAGGTTCGGAAAGCGGCAGAACAGGGACTCGCCGAGGCTCAAGTCAGACTTGGCTCAATGTATGTTAGAGGTGAAGGGGTTCCCCAAGACGACAAACAAGCCGTGGAGTGGTTCCGCAAGGCGGCAGAACAGGGAAATGCCGATGCTCAATTCATCCTTGGCATGGCATATGATGAAGGCAAAGGTGTTCCCCAAGACTACAAACAGGCTGTGGAATGGTATCGCAAAGCGGCAGAACAGGGATATGCCGATGCTCAAGTCAACCTTGGCTGGATGTATTATAAAGGCGAAGGCGTCCCCCAGGACTACAAACAAGCCGTGGAGTGGTTCCGCAAGGCGGCAGAACAGGGATACACTCCGGCTCAGTTCAGCCTTGGCGCGATGTATGTGGCGGGACAGGGCGTCCCCCAAGACTACAAACAAGCTGTGGAGTGGCATCGCAAGGCGGCAGAACAGGGATATGCCGATGCTCAATTCAGCCTTGGCTGGATGTATGCGGCGGGACAGGGCGTCCCCCAAGACTACAAACAAGCTGTGGAGTGGCATCGCAAGGCGGCAGAACAGGGAAATGCCAAGGCTCAGTACGGCCTTGGCTTGATGTATTATGCAAGCAAAGGCGTACCTCAGGACTACGTTCAAGCACACATGTGGACTAATATTTCTGCAAGCCAAGGGGACGCAGGTGCAGTTAAACTTCGTGATGAAATAGCAAAACTCATGACTCCTGCTCAAATTGCCCAGGCACAAGAACTGGCGCGGAATTGGAAACCAAAGGAACCATGATCAACGTGGGGATGTGTAATCCGGTAAAATTCCCATCCAAGGGGAAAGTTTCTGCCAGTGAAGGTTCAAGAGAAAGACAATTTCTTATCTTTAAAGATCTAACCTGACCAATCAGCACCACCAGGAAAAATAATGGGAACCAAACATGCGGTTCCCATCCCGTGCATCGCCTTGTCCATGGCAGTGATCGGCCTTTAAATGTTTACCAGATCCACCTTGATGGGATCAGGGACCATGCACACTGATCCCTGATCCCTATCCAAGGGTGATTGGCAAACCATATCGGCGTTACCATCCCCCGTCATCAAAAAAAAGCACATGCAAGTTATTGTTATCATTTGTTTCCCTAGAGTTTTTCGATTACAAGAGGGGAACCGCCTGGACCGCTTAATTCAACCTGTTGTGACTCTTCTTTCCATCCCATTTGAGTTTTGCACCAAAAAATGCAAGCGGTCACATTTCCCCCAATGGCCATTTCAAAAAGCTTTCCAGCCACTTCGGCGCAAGCTTTGGCTTTGCCTACCGCCAGTTCACGCGCAAAATGCTTGGACAAGGTGTTATCGCTAATCCCATCCCTAATCATCGTGGAAATGCTCTTGATTGGAACTCCCCGTCCAGAAAGTTGCTCAACCAATGCCCGCTCTTCCGGGTAAGGCTCAAAGGATGGTTGACCAGCCCCAGTACGCGCCCCACCACGCCTACCTTTTTTTAGATCGCACGAATCAGAAATCTGTTCCATTTCCACGCTCCATCCTGGAAGGTTTACATGTTGAAAATTTACCATATATTCAAACTTTTATCACGTCATTTCCCTCTTGGCGGTGCGCTTGAACCATCCTTAGAACGCCGACGATTGCGAAACATCATCCGGCTTGACTGGTTTTTCTTGGACGCACAGGCTCCAACCTGGCTTTCCGGGTGCGGCGTTTTTGTCTTTCAAAATCAGGACTTTTGCACCACCAAGATAACTGAATAAATATGTTTCGCCTATTTTCTTGGACTGTTTTTCATAAAGGCCAGTCAGTTTCACTAAAGGTTTTAATCCTTGTTTGTCGCTGTAAGACATTGTTCATTGTTCCTTTTGATTGACGTTAATTATAATTTAAAGCCGTTTTAAGGCGTTTTATCGGTGTCAGGCTATGAGACTGTTTCCACGATGATGGACCGCCCCAGAGTGGCCATTCTGTGCCAGGGATGGGTCATGCCTGGCACACCACCATTGGCCAAGTTTTCCCTTTGCTGGATTGAACCCATCCCCGCATGCGGCCCACCGCCCACACGTTGGACACCAGTGAAAAAACATTCGGCCCACCACTTCCGGCTCCAAAGACTTCCGCCCAGGGTGGGATTCCATGTATGAGAAATCCCACGGCCATGAACCGAACATCTGGAAGAACTTATGTGCGGTAGTCGGTGGTGGAGCGTTCGGTTTCCGCAGCAACGCCACCAATTCGGTTTTATGCTCCCGGATCAAGGATCGGAATTCATCAGTGAGTTTTTCGGGTGGAGTGACTCGGATAGATTCGCCTACCAGGAAAAAATTCAGTCCCGATCCATTCAGTGCCTTCAAAATCTCATTGGCCCCCATGATCAGAACTCCTCATAGTCGGGTTCTTGGCTCTCCGCACCTTTAAAACTATTGTCTTTGACGCTTTCGAGTCCATCGCTTACCACCCCAAGCGGGACACCGGGACGGGACACCAGACAATCCTTAAGGATTTTGTCTGGGGTGTCCCGCATGTCCCGGCCAGACAAGCGGGACAAAGGCGGGACATTTGTCCCGTATGTCCCGTATGTCCCGTTGTCTAATCTTGATTCTGCAAATGAATACAGATCATTCTCAACAGTAATTAAACCTTTACTTGTCAGACCTTCCCTAGTTCTTGAAAAGGCTTTCCGTTTGGCTTCCGTGGAATCGCCGTGATGCTTTCGATAAAAACATTCGCGCCAGTCTTCCAGTGTCACGGTTGCGGTATCGCCCATGGCGTCTTTCAGTGTCGAAAGTCCGAGTGTCTCAGCAGTACTTTGTTTTTTCACTTTTGGAGCATTTTCCTGGCTGGCCCAAGTTTTTGGCGTCTCCATGGTTGGCAAAATTATCGCGGATGTCTCAAAATTCCCGGTTTCATCCGTCCAGGGTAAGATCACCGACTTTAATTCGTAATCGGAAGGTGGAAACGGTTCCGAGTCTTTCATTTTTGAACATCCCAAAGTTCGGACATTCCCTTTCACGGAAAGCAATAATTCTACATCCACAGCGGCCCGAAGTGACGACGATCCACGGCCCCGCGATTTGTCCGTGTGGCCGGAATGATGGACGACCAGAACAGCCGCTTCGTAACGCACACGAATTTGGTCGGCGGCCTTAATGGCCAATCCAACGTCCTGGCTGGAATTCTCATCGCCCTGCATGTTTCGGTGCAACGTGTCGATAATGACCAACTTTGGCTTGCCATATTCTTTCGATACCTTGTCAAGAGCCGCTTCCACTTCTGCCAAACCTTCCTTTGTATCGAGCGAAGTTCCAGTTGATGAGACAAAAAGCGGCACGTTTTCGGATGAAACTCCATGATGGAGGAACCAAGCTTTCAAGCGTTTTTTAATCCCGTGGTAGCCTTCCCCGGCGATATAAACGACTGGCCCGGAGACTGAATAAACCGTCTGGGGAACCTCCGTTGCAATAAGTGCGGCCCAATGCAAGGTCAGAAAACTTTTTCCCGCCGCCGGGTCGCCGACCAGCATGGCAAGGCAATTGGTTGGCAAAATTTTTGGGATCAACCATTGGGTCGTGGCTGGCTCCCCCAAAAGATCGTTAGCGAGTGTCAGGTAAAAACTTCGGCGAGGTTCATCGTTCGCACCTTGCGGCTCGGCGTCCGGTTGTCTAGCGGCCACGATGGATTGATTCACAGCGTCCAACCCCTTAACCCGGTGAAGATCATTGAAATCATTGTCTTTCTCTTGGTGGTCTGGCCCGAAGTCAGGGATGGCCAGATACCCTCTAACCTCTTGCGCCGCCTTCAAGGCGTACTTATCCGGTTTACCCATGGGCTTTCTCCAGATCGGCCAAGATGGTGATTCGCGCCGTTGGGTATCGATCCCGCAAAATTCTGGCAATCGCCGGAAGATTGGAGTTCATCAATGCAGCCACGCCAATAGCTTCAGGAACCGCCATGGCTCCACTCAGAACCGTGGCAACACCTTCACCTACCAGGAAATGAAGTCCCTGCATATCGCTTTTTGGAAGGGCTTGTGTGGTCCAATAGCCGCCCTTGATTCCCCCACCAAGCAGAAAGGCTTTCCCACCATTTTCATCGATAAACTGAAGACTTGAAAGTTTGTCCCCCACGTAGATCGATGCAACCAGCACCCGAACACCCTGGATGGGTCCGTCTTTGCCTTTCGGGTGAGAGCCGATGATGGTTTTCAGCTTCTCAAGGCCAATTTCCCCCAGTGTGTCGGTAGCTAAAACGCCTTTCCGGGTTAGATAAGAATTGCCGTCCTGCGCTGGTTTCGCTTCGGCCAAAACAAGTCCGGCATTTCTGACAGCAAGTGCGGCCCTGTCTGTTTGTTCAACAGGGTTTGATGGTTCTACCCTTGGCAGGACGGGGACGGCATCGTCTATTTGCCCCATATCGTCGTAGTCTTCGGGTGGTGGTCCTTCCCTCATCCAGCCTGGGATTTCTGGGGTGTCATCCTCGGATCGTGGGGTTACTCCGGGTGGGAGCTGTGGATTGAAAAACTTTTTGACAATCGATGGGGGACGGGATTCGGTAGCAATACCCCGGATTTCGGCAACGGCTTTCAAAACCTTCGGAAAGTCTTTTTTCGGGTCAAGGCCCATCAGCTTGGCGGCAAGGGAGAGTCCGTCACCCGGTCCGCATTGCGGGCAAAAGAAAGAGCCTGAGCCGTCCTTGTCGTCGTACCTGAAACGGTCAATCCCACCACAAAATGGGCATGGCCCGTGTTTATTGGATAGGAACCGCGCTTCCAATCCCAAAGCCGAATGGATTTCACGCCACTGTCCATGCGCTGAATTGCGGACTGTTTCGGCGTCAATCCCTTGCCGATTTTGACCGTCCATGGTCGCCCCCTTAACCTTTGGTTGGTTGGCGGGAGTCAACCCATGCACGAATTTGAGATTCAAGCCATCCGACGGTGCGCGGTCCCAATTTGACCGGGTTTGGAAATTCTCCAATTCGGATCAGATCATAAAGAGAGGTCCGGCCTAACCCGGTGATATGTCTGACTTCCGGGTTTCTTAAAATACGGTCGATTGGTTGGGTCGTTGGGTGAGACGAACTAATTGCGGGTTTTCGTGGTTGCGGAATTCTGTCGATCATTTCTAGTCTCCTGCGGTTAACGTTGAACTGACCGCACAAGACCATATTTTGTTTAAGACTTTCTACCCACAAAGGGTTCGGATCTTCTCATAAAAGAAGGGTTCGCACCTTCTAAAAAAACATTTAAACACAATGTGTTGAAGGGTCGGCCCCTTTAATCCTCTTTATTGTGGAATATATCCTCCTTTTGTATCTCCAGGGTCTCTCACAAAGGTTGCCATGGAACTGATCATCGTGTCGGAATTTTTCCCTAATTCATCTTTTGGCCAGTTCTCTTTCATCCATTCTTCTATTGTAACCTTTTTAATCCGTTTTCCTTTTTCGATGCCCAAAGCCTTTACAGCTTCAAGCATGAATTTAATATATGGTGGTAGGTATATATCCTGGGGAGAAGGATTGTTTCTTGCCGTTATATAGTTTTTGCATTGTTCCAGGTTCAAAACCACATAGCCTTCAACAAAATAATAAGGATCTAAAGCACGGCCCCAACCTCCATCCGGTTCTTGCTTTACTATATACCGAATCAATCCTCTTCCTATTCCACTTTCGCATAATTGCTGGAAGAATTCATCATCAGACCAAAGTCCTTTTAGGATTTTATGCTCAATACCTCCTTTGAAAAGCCTTGATTCTATGTCTCCAGCGTAACATTCTTTCCTTATCGAATGCTGTATTTCTACGGTGTTTGCAATATCCAAAAATTTTGCATAACCTTTTGGTATAAATTCCATTCCAATCACGTCCCTTTCAAAGCATGCCTTTCATGAAGTAACCCGGCCAGGGTGGTGAAAGGGTTCCACCTTTTCGCGCCGTCGCGCTAGACCGGGTATCTCGGTGCAGGGTTAAACCGTGCTTGCCTTCATTGCTACCACGTTCTTTCCCGCCAGTTGATCAAGATAGTCTGCCCAAGCTTGCATCATCTTTTTACGCTCTGGCATGTGTTCGGCGTGATTATAAGCGGCTCGCACGGAATCCCGCTCACCGTGTGCAAGTTGGCGTTCTATTGCGTCACGGTGCCAACCTTGTTCGTTTAGAATCGTGCTGGCCATGCTACGGAACCCATGCCCGGTCATCGCGCCAACGGGATACCCCATGCGACGCAATGCAGCCAGGACGGTGTTTTCTGACATTGGACGGTCGGCGGTACGCTCACCAGGGAACACATATTTTCCGCTTCCGGTAAGTGGTTGAATCTCTCGGAGGATGGCAACCGCCTGGATGGATAAAGGGACGATGTGTTTTTCCCCGGCTTTCATCTTTTCGCCTGGAATGGTCCACGTCGCTGCCCCCAGATCGAACTCTACCCATTCAGCATGTCTCAACTCCCCAGGTCGGACAAATACCAATGGAGCCAACCGCAAGGCGCATTGGGTAACGAATGATCCTTTATACCCATCTACGGCCCGGAGTAGCTCCCCAACGGCCTGGGGTTCAACGATGGTTGGGAAATGTCCCCCCTTGGCTGGCGGTAACGCACCACGCAAGGCTGATGATGGATCATGTTCGGCCCGTCCAGTTGCAACGGCATACCGAAACACTTGCCCACAATTCTGTTTTGCCCGGTGTGCAGTGTCTAACGCTCCACGGTCTTCAATGCGACGTAGGACGGTCAGCAACTCCAAGGCGGAAATCTCTTTGACTGGACGCCCACCCAGCCAGGGAAAAACATCCATCTCAAGGCGTCGAATGATTTTGCTGGAATGCGTCTCGGCCCATGTTGGGGAGAACTTTGAGAACCATTCACGGGCAACCGCTTCAAAAGTATCCTCGGTGCGGCTCTTGTCCATGGCCCTGGTGATCTTGCGATGTTCGCCAGGGTCAATGCCCTCGGCCAGGAGTCGGCGGGCGTCATCGCGCCGTTCACGGGCTTGTTTCAAAGACACCTCAGGATAGACCCCAAAAGCTAACCGTTTCTCCTTGCCCCCAAATCGGAACTTGAGTCGCCACAGTTTTCCACCACTTGGGGCAACTTCCAAGTAAAGCCCCCCACTATCAGAGAGTCGGAAAGGCTTCTCCTTGGGCTTGGCCTGTTTGATTGAGGTGTCGGTCAGAGGCATTGGGGGCATCTCCTTTTGAAAATAAAATCATGCCCCCATAGATGCCCCCAAATCTTCTGGCTGTCAACGCATTTCCTCGGTACGCTTCGGACACAAAAAAACCCGCAAGCGTTGATTTTGCGGGTTATTTCGTTCTCTTCGGACTGTCTCGGATCTATCTATGGTGGAGATGGACGGGATCGAACCGACGACCTCCTGCTTGCAAAGCAGGCGCTCTCCCAATTGAGCTACATCCCCTTAAATGGT
>JADGCN010000150.1 GCA_015228975.1 Magnetococcales bacterium | reverse complement strand
CTGGGGGCAATCCCCCAGACCCCTTTTTTCTTTCAATATTTTTTCAATCAACCAAGAAGCGCGAATGTGACAAAGTAGAATTGCTGATTGGGCCGTTGTCCGAGGCTCTCTGGTCGGGTCAGTGACCGGACGACGGGCCGCTCAACTCCCGGGATCTGCGCCAAGCCGCCTCCACGGCGCGCATCAAGGTGCCCCGCATGCCGGCCTCCTCCAGAACCTTCAGGGCGGCGATGGTGGTTCCCCCCGGCGAAGTCACCTGATTTTTCAGTACTCCGGGATGCTGACCCGTTTCCTGGACCAGGCGTGCCGCACCTTGCACGGTATGCAGCGCCAGCCAAGTGGCCATATCCCTGGGCAAGCCGCAGGCCACGCCACCATCCGACAAGGCTTCGAGGATCAGGTAGACGTAGGCGGGGCCGGAACCCGACAAGGCGGTAACGGCATCCATCACCGATTCATCGCTGACGGTACGGACATCGCCAACTGTTTTCAGGAGGGTTTCGCCGAGGAGACGTTGTTCCTCGTTGACGTGATCGCCCGGGCACAAGACGGTCACCCCCGCCTGGATCAGCGCCGGGGTATTGGGCATGGCGCGTATGACGGGTTGACGGGGTGGCAAGACGTTGGTCAGGCTGGCCAGGGTGATACCGGCGGCGATGGAAATCACCAGGGTATCCCGGGAGAGGTGGGGTGCCACTTCCCTGAGTACTGCGCCGATGATTCCCGGCTTGACGGCCAGGACCAGCACCCGGGAGCCGTTGAGAGTGGCTGTATTGCTCGGTGCGGTGACGATACCGAACTGTTGGTGCAGCGCCTGTGCCCGACTGGCATCCGGTTCGAAGAGGCGTATGTTACCGCCCTGGAAGCCCGAGCGGATCAAGCCCTGGATCAGGGCAGTGGCCATGTTGCCACCACCTGCGAAGGAAACAATGGTGTCACAAAATTGCTGGGTGGTCATGATCTTCCTGGCTCCCGATTGAATGAATGGTCAACGAATGGCCTGCAACAGCGCACTCTTGTTCCCGAGCGTCAGGGATCCCCTTAGCGTTTGCGAACTGCGCTGGGATTGGCACCGGGCAGGGCTTTCACCCTTTTCCAGGCGGCCATGGCCTGCTCTTCCGTCTTGAAGGGACCCACCCAAACCCGCAGATAGGAGTGTTCCTTGATTTGAAAATCCTGGAGATAGACGGGGAGGTTCAAGCGACTGATCTCCGCCAACGCCTGATCGACATGCTCGGTACTCTCGTAGGCGGCCAACTTGAAGGCATAGGTTCCCGGCACATGGGGTGTCCGTTTGGACTTTTTGTCCGAGGTGACTTCTGCAACCTCCTGGATCGGCTCCTCTTTTTTTTCTACAATGGCTCGTGCCGATTGCGGTGGCGTGGTCGATAACGCGAGTTTGGATTTGATCGGCGCCCCCGAAGTCAGGGGGGAATCCGGGCGGACCGTTGGGGGACCGGTTCTTTCATCCAAGTCTTCCGCCCCGGTGATGATGGGATCGACAATGACCGGCGTTTTTCTGGGCGAATCCGTGCCGGCCACAGACTTGGGCTTGGGCAGGTCACGTGTCCTCCAGAGGGCCGCGTGAACCCAGGGTGAACCGGGATCCTTGGCAGCCAATTGGGGAAACCAGGTATTCTCCTGAATGGGTTGGTGTTTGATCAGCGCCAGTTCGCCGAGGATGAACAGGGCCAAATTTTTGGTTTCTTCATTGCCTTGCCCCTCCCCTTCCCCTTCCGCCGCTGCGGCCAGTACGGTATCGGCGGAACCGCGTTCCATCATGTGGGCGACCATGGCCCCGGGCCAGTGTGCGTCTTCCTTCAGGTTACGAATGCCGGCGAACGCATCCCGTCCCGGTTTTCCGAGACGCTCCCGGGTCAGATACAGCCACAAGGCATTGACGACCCGGGTATCGTCCAATTGCCGCGCCTCTTCAAAATCGGCCAGGGCTTCGTCATAGCGTTCCAGGAGATACAGTCCGACACCGATCCAATAATGGGCCTCGGCATTGGCCTCCGGTTTCAGGCGCAAGGATTCGTGGAGATCGACCAGCGCCTGTTGGTAGGCACCACTCGCCAGCCAACTGCGCCCGCGATAGAGGAAAGCGGCTTCGTAGTCGTGGCGGTGCCGGATGAATTGGCTGAAATCATCAACGGCTCGCTCGTGGCGCCCCAGGGCGGCATACAGCCGCCCGCGATTGTAATAACTCCAGATGTGGGACGGCTTGATTTTGATGGCTTGATTGAAATCGTCGATGGCGCGTTCCGGCTGTCCCGAGCGGGCCAGGGCCAACCCACGGTTTTGCAAGGTCAGATAATCTTGCGGGTCCAACGCCAGGGCGACGTTTAAATCTTCCAGGGCGCGTGCCGTTTCCCCCAATGTCAACCGAGCCGTTCCCCGCAAGCGGTAGCTGCGCTGATGATCCGACTTGAATTCCAGGGAGCGACTGCAATCGGCGATGGCCCCTTTGGTCAAGCCGGTATCATTTTTGATCAGACTTTTTTTATAGAGTGCGGCGCACCGCCCCTCAAAAGCGGCGACGGTCTGTTCCCGGGTTCCCGAACCGGCATCGATGGCCTGGGTGAACTGTTCGATGGCCTGCTCAAGATTTTCCCGACCCAGGGCCTCGGCTCCCGCCAGCAGATTGTCATCCACCGTGCCAGCGGCCCACAGGGGTGCCGCCCGCAGCCAGATGGCCATGACCACGCACAGGAATCCGATGACACAACGGTGATGTTGCAGGGGATGATCCATAGATCTCGTGAATGTCTTGGCAGGATGACCACTCTTAATATCTTCAACGCAGCCCTTTTCAGCCACTCCAGGCATCTTGCGTCAAGAAAACCGGCACGTGTGCCGTTCGGAAATAACGAAAGCAAATTGGGTGCCAGTTCCGTCAGGTGCCGGAAGTTGGCAAGGTACTGTGCGCCGTGTTAGATTCAAAAGTTGGTCGGATCACACGCAGACATCTCGAACACGACAGCCATTTTCAAAGTCGTCAGTTCCCGTAGCCTCTTTACTCTGACAGGCAATAGATGCAAACCTTTCACATCGCCAACTCCATCGTCGCCAGGTACTCCCTGGCCATGTTCCTTCTCATGGGCATTTCGGCGTTTGTCATGGGAAGTTTATTTTACGAAGAGATGCGCGAGGAGATCCGGCAAAACCGGATCGCCATCGTCGGCCAGGTGGCCAGCACCCGCCACGATCAACTCGTGTCACGCCTGGAGGTCGTCAACAAGCAATTGCACAATTTTCTGGTCCGCTTCGACGCCTTGTGTCTGCAAGGAAAAAGCAACCTCACAAGCGACTGCCGACAACTTGTGAGCAGCTTCATCCGCACGGAACATATCGTCAGCCTGGCCATTTTTCGTGATGACCGGTTCCTGGTCGGGGAAGGGGAGATCCCCCTGGAGGAGATCCGTATCCTGGCCCCCAGAGAACCCTATCAAATGGCCCATTTCCTGCCATTCAGCGTCAACAAGCGCAGTATCTATTTCGTCAAGTCGGCACTGCCCGGGGAAAAGCTCCAGATCGTGGCGAGTTATCCCCTGCAAGGGATCATCGACATTTTTGCCAACCGGGAGCGTTTGGGGCAATCGGGGGAAACCTTTCTCGCCAATGATCAAGGTTTGTTCATCACGCCAGCCCGCTACGATTCCACCAGCGGCGTCAGCCATCCGATCACCGCAATACCGATGCAACAATGCCTGAGCGGCACCAGCAAGGAGATGCTGGAGCTGGATTATCGCATGGTACCCATCATCCACGGTTTCCGATACGTACCGGAGGTGGGTGGCGGCTGCATCATGGCCCACATCGACCAACAGGAAGCCTTTTCCCTCCTGGATCACCTCAAATTTCGCACCATCCTGCTCTCCCTTCTCCTCATCGCCCTCTTCATTGTGCTGGCGGTGCTGGCAACGTTGCGTCTTCTGGGTCCTGTCACCCAATTGAGTCGCATGGCCGTCCGGATTGCCAACGGCGAATTTGACAACCGGATCACCATGACCGGTAAAGACGAGATCTCCACGCTGGCCCGGGCGTTCAACAGCATGGCCGAACGTCTCAGCGCCCATTACCGGGAGTTGGAAGCGAAGGTTCTGGAGCGAACCGAAACCTTGAACCGCACCAACGAACATTTGAGCCGGCAGATCGAGGAACGCAACCGCTTCGAAGAGCAACTCAAGGAGTCCCTCTCCTACCAAACCGCCATCCTGAACACAGCCGTCAATCCCATCATCACCATTGACGCCTCGGGCATCATCCACTCTTTCAATGCCGCCGCTGAAAATCTGTTCGGCCATACCCGGGACGAGATGATCGGACGCAATGTCACCATGCTCATGCCGGAGCCCTACCACTCGCAACACGATGCCTATTTGCAGCGCTATCTGCAAAGCGGCGACCCCCGGGTCATTGGCAAAGGGCGGGAAGTGGAAGGTTTACGCAAGGATGGTTCCACCTTTCCGATGCATCTGTCGGTGGGGGAAATGACCACATCCAAAAACAGGATGTTCGTCGGCATTGTCATGGACATCAGCGAACGCAAGCTGTTCGAGTCGGAAATCCTGCAATACCGGGATCATCTCCAGGAATTGGTAGCCATAGCCACGGCGGAGATCAAGGCCATCATCCAGACGGCGGTGAGCGGTATCATCACGATTGATGGTGAAGGTCTCATTCGCATCTTCAATCCTTCCGCCGAGGCCCTGTTCGGATGGCGCTCCCAGGAGGTGATCGGGAAGAACGTCTCCCTGCTGATGGAAGATATTTTTGCCGCACGGCACAATGATTTCATAGCGCGGTTCATGGCCACGGGACGGCCCAGCATCATCGGCATTGGACGGGAGGTGACGGCCAAGCGCAAGGATGGCAGCCTTTTCCCGGCCCATTTGGCGGTGGGACATACCGATCATGGCATTGGCAAGCATATGTTTGTTGGTTTCATCACCGATATCAGCCGGCAGAAGGAGAACGAAGCCGAACTGATGCGCGCCAAGGATGCCGCCGAAGCGGGATCCCGGGCCAAGGCCGCTTTCATTGCGCGCATGAGTCACGAAATACGCACCCCCATGAATGCCGTCATTGGTTTCGCCGAGGTGGCGCTACAGGATCACGCCCTATCGTCGCAAACACGCAAACATGTGTCCATCATCCTGAATTCCGCCCGATCATTGTTGGGCATCATCAATGACATTCTCGATGTTTCCAAAATGGAATCGGGAAAGTTTCTCCTGGAAAACATCTGTTTCCATCTGCCCAACGCCTTGGCCGACGCCCTGCGGACGGTGACCCACCGGGCCGAGGAAAAGAATTTGAAGATCAACCTGAACATGGATTCCCAGCTCCCGGTCCGGGTGATGGGCGACCCCATGCGTCTGCGACAAGTGATTTTGAACCTGGTGGGCAATGCCATCAAATTTACCGACCGGGGCGGTATTGATCTGTCCGTATCCCCGGGCGATGCGGCGGATATGTTTCATTTCGCCGTCTCCGACACGGGAATTGGCATGACGGAGGCCCAGATGCAGAAGGTATTCGATTCCTTCACCCAGGCGGACGAGAGTACCACCCGGCGTTTTGGGGGTACGGGCCTGGGCATCACCATTTCCAGACAGATTGTGGAGATGATGCTGGGCCGGATCTGGGTGGAAAGCGTTCCCGGCCAGGGTTCCACGTTTCATTTCACGGCCCGGTTCCCGGAAGCCATCGACAGTTCGACGTGTCTTTACGAAAAGGAGGGGCTGGTGGTGGAGGAGTACTTATCCCCACGGTTGTTCCGGGTTCTTTTAGCCGAAGATTTGGAGACCAACGCCACCCTGGCCATGTTGCGCCTGACCCATCAGGGGCACCGGGTGCATTGGGTGAAGAATGGCCGCGCAGCGGTGAACGAGCGCAAGACCGGCCACTACGACATCCTTCTCATGGATGTGATGATGCCCGAATTGGATGGACTGGATGCTACCCGGGAGATTCGCCGTTTTGAGCAATCCAGCGGCTTGCAACCGATACCCATTCTCGCCCTCACCGCCAGCGTCATGCGGGAAGACCACGCCAAATGCCTTGGGGCCGGCATGGATGCTGTTGAGGCCAAGCCCATAGATTTCAAGAAGTTATTCCTTATCATGGAACAACTGACGCCACCCGGGGTGGGGGAGCCCAACACCCGTTTGAGCATTGGTTTCACTGCCCGGGATCCGATGGATTTTTCGCCCCTGAACGGTTTGATCGCGTATGAAAAGGCTTTAAAAACCTGGCAGGATCCCAATATCCTGGCCAGTTCCCTGGTTTCATTCGCATCTTCCCGGCGCGATGACGCCGCGGAAATCGCCAGGCTGCTGCGAGAACATCCCGGTGATGGGGAGCCGGCCCGCATGGTGGCTCACGCCTTGAAGGGGGTGGCTGGCAATCTGTTCATTCCCCGGGTGGAGGAACTGGCTCGGGAGATTGATGCCCAGCTCAAGGCGGGCCGTCTCCAGCAGGTCCAGGGGATGTTGGGCGATCTGGAGCAGGCTTTGCGCGAGGCAACGGCGGCCATTGACCGATTGTGTCTCCCGACACCGCCCGCTCGTGCGATGATGTCCTTGGCGTCGGCTGGTGCAGTGAAAGCGTTGTTGGCCGACCTGCTGCTTGCTCTCGACCATCTCAATCCCGATCCTGTAGTGCCCATTCTCGCCCGACTGACGGGACTCCTGGACGAGCAACAGCTCGGTCCCATCCGCCGCCATGTGGATGCCTTTGATTTTGAGAATGCCAAGCACCTGGTCATCCTGATACTCCGGAACTTCGCTTGAATGACGAGGAAGAACCCATGATACCGAAGAAAATTCTCGTGGTGGACGACGAACCCGATAATCTTCGGGTACTGCAACAGATTCTCAAGGGGTACTACCGGCTCCTCTTTGCCCCGAGCGGTCAAAGGGCTTTGGAAGCGGCGGTGCGGCACAGGCCGGATCTGATACTCCTGGACATCATGATGCCCGGCATGAACGGCTACGAGGTGTGCCAAAAGTTAAAGGCCAACCCCGTCACGGCGTTGATCCCGGTTATTTTCGTCACGGCCATGAACGATGTGGCGGACGAAGCCAAGGGGTTTGACGTTGGCGCGGTGGATTACATTCAAAAGCCGGTGTCCGGTTCCATCGTTCTGCGGCGGGTGTTGACCCATCTCAATCTGGTTCGTGTTCAGGAACTGGAGGACAGTCAAAGGGAGGCCATCCACATGCTGGGGGAGGCCGGGCATTACAACGACACCGACACTGGGGTTCACATATGGCGCATGGCGACCTATTCCCGTGCCCTGGCCGAGGCTGCGGGCTGGCCGGAACACTTGGCGGAACAGATCGAGTTGGCCGCCCCCATGCATGACACCGGAAAGATTGGCATTCCCGATGCCATACTCAAGGCACCCCGCAAGCTCACCGCTGAGGAGTGGGTCATCATGAAGCAGCATGCGCGGATCGGCTATGAGATCCTCAGTAAGAGTGATGCCCCCATTTTTGTCATGGCGGCGCAAATCGCCCATTGTCACCATGAAAAATGGGATGGGAGCGGTTATCCGCAGGGGCTTGTGGGTGAAGCCATTCCGGAAGCGGCGCGCATCGTTGCCATTGCCGATGTTTTCGATGCCCTGACCATGAAACGGCCTTACAAGCTCCCCTGGAGTTTCGAGGATTCCATGGCGGAGATCGAAAGGGGTTCCGGATTCCACTTTGAGCCACGGTTGGTGACGTGTTTCGCGGGCATTCTGCCCCGGATTGCCCGGATCAAAGAGGAATGGGACCGGAAAGAGGGGTGACCCATTTCAGACCTGGTTCCATTCGCGCTTCATGGTTGATTAAAAAATATTGAAAAAAAAAGGGGTCTGGGGGATTGCCCCCAGGGTTTTGCTTTTGTTTTTTTCGCCCCCCTTAACACGAAGCATTTTCGCGTTTTTTTGCGAAAATGCGCCCGGGGGCGCGCCTTATCGTGATCGCTTTCGCGTTTTTTGCGAAAGCGATCACACCTAATGCTGGGTTCTCGCCAGGGATTAATATCAAAATCAAAACCCTGGGGGCAATCCCCCAGACCCCTTTTTTCTTTTAAAAGTAATATAGATCAATAGAATGAAAAGCCATCCGTTCAGGGTATCGAATGTGACAAAGTAAAACCATGAGGCGGAAAAATCTTTTTTTCCGTTACTCGACCCTTTTCCATCATAATCTGAAGTTCCCCCAAATAAATCATGCAACCTATTGAAATTTAAAGATACTT
>JADGCN010000014.1 GCA_015228975.1 Magnetococcales bacterium | reverse complement strand
CCACGCACCGATAACTGTCCTGCCGCAACGCCGTAGTTCGGACAGACTGGGGATTTACAGTGGTTGACCTGGATACCACCGCACTCAGGAGGTATGCGGGGGTGATTCATGGGACAAATTGCGGAAGATTTTTTCTGCATGAAAACCAATTTAGAAAGTCAGTAACCATGCCCACGCTACGCCGCTTCACAGATTAAATCAACAGATTAAGTGAACGGCTTGGGATCAGGACGCGTTCGGCCATGCCCCGCAGCACGTACTCCTTGAGGATCATCCCCGCCTCAATGGTTTTGCCCAGCCCAACTTCGTCCGCGAGTAAAACGCGCCCACGAAATTGTTTGAGTACTTTACGCACAGTCTCCACCTGATACCCATAGGTATCCACCTGTTGCATATGCGTCAGGCACAAAAGTTCATTGAACCCTTGCAGCAACCCGAGATGAGTGAACTCCTCCCGAAGATTGAACCAGGAAAGATCGCGTTCCTCGATGGACGATGCCGGGAGGGGAGACGGCAACGGTTCTGGAATTTCATAACGAATCGGGATACGGACCTCCAACTTGGGCAATTCCGGGAAGGCCGCATGCAGGGGATCCTCTGGCAGTGCCGGTGCGGGCTCTTTTTTCGTTGCTGGAGGGGATGTGGAAGTGGCGGAGAGCCGAGCATTCTTTTTTTTATCGGTTACGGATTTTTTGCCGGGACGCGGTTTGTTGACTGGTTGCACACCACCGCGATCAATGGCTTCCAACCACGTGAGGGTCCAGCCCATGATATTGATATCGGACCAAAATGTATTGGCGAGGTGCAAAGCACGTCTCTTGTGCAAGCCATGTTGTTTCAGTGTGAGTGCTGCCGTTGCCCATCGACCAACCTGGGCATGATAAATCGCCATCAGCAGGTGATCGGCCAACATTGGAGTGAACTGGTGAAGCAAACGTTTCTGAAAATTTAAAAATTCTTTCGGTTTTTGCTCCACCAAGGCGGCCAGGCAGGCCAAATGGAGAATTTCAGGCACTGCGGGGAAAAGACGAAGCGCCCGTTTGGCAATTGCCAGGGCGTGACCGTCTACGGGAACGATGGATTGGGCTAGGAATCGAAGCCATGCGTTGGGGTCGTCGCTCGGCAAATCGGTTGGTGGGGAATCAGTAGATGGTGTGGGTGTTCGGGTCCGATTCATGAGAATGGCTTGATTTCACGACTTAAAAGGTTAGAGCTTGTTCACGAAACCTTTGCGAGGGTGCGCGGCGGCAAACGGCCTTTCACCGTTTGGACATTGGTAGATATTGTTATCATAGGAGAATGAAAAATACCACATTGAGCCATTGTATTCCATGGGATGTCATTCATCGAGGTTAATACGTGGAATTCGTTCTTGACTTTCGACGCGTGGAAAGGCAGCCTGTACCGATGCGTTGTCCGTGGTATTCGGGCGGGCAACTTCGCGGTTTTTCTGAAGCATGTGATGGTGTATCAAATTTGGCGTGACAGGAGAGCGAAAGTGAACTCAACACTCTTTGCGGCAGTTGTTTCCCCCCTTCTCGTTGCGGGTCCGGTTTCCGAAAGCTCCGCAGCGACCATCTGTACCAACAATGCCATGGTTGGCAGGATCTGCGCCGGGGAAACGTTGTCCACCCCTCCGGCACAAGTTCGACTCGATGCCAGTTTGGCCCTGGCCGGCTATCTGGAACCGACCGCTGCCCGGGCTGCGAGCTGGCAGGTTGTTGCCGAGGCCGGTGGCACCGATGGTGGCACTTCCGGAGGCGATTCCGGGGGTAAGATGTAATCATCGCGGAATAGGGTACCATGGGGATAATGCCAGGTTTTTGGTTCTGTAACGTCCCCATTCCAGGCCACCCTGACCTGGCACCGTGTTGTCGGCAGCCTGCCGGAAAACAGGCATTCGCCTGTGCCTGACCTCGTTTTTTTCCCGTTCGTCATCCTTGTGTTGGAGGTAACATGGCCGACTCGGGTCTGTCACCATCCCGGAAGTCCTTGGACCCGGGACGATTGGAACACCTTGCGGTCAGTCGCACCGGTTTGGTCTTCGATCCGGTGAGCGGTCTCAGTTTTACCGTCAACACCACGGGTTTGACGATTTTGGAATTGTTGCAAAGCGGGGTATCGACGGAGGAAGTGGCACACAGATTGACGGAGATCTACGCCGTAACCCTGGAGAGTGCCACGGCAGCGGTTGCGGGGTTTTCCCAGCAACTGGCCCAAAGCATCCCATGACATCAGAGCAGCGGTCGAACAATTGGCGTACCTGGACCATCGCCATTACCGGAATGGGGGCGCGTGCCGACAACCCGGCCCCGGGATTGGCGGTAGCACGGTGCCTGCGGCAACACCCGGAGTTTCGCGGTCGCTTGATCGCCCTGAGTTATGATGCCCTGGATGCCGGACTTTATGACGATCATGCTTGCGATGAAGCCTACCTCCTCCCATATCCCTCCCTGGGTGAGGCAGCGTTGCTGGAACGGCTGCATGAAATCAAAAGCAAAGTGACGGTGGACGCCATCGTCCCCTGCCTGGATGCGGAGCTTGACAATCTTCAGCGGTTGCAACCCGCATTGGCGGAGCTGGGCATTGCCTCCTTGTTGCCGGATCGGAAAACACTGACAACACGGAGCAAAGAAAACCTTCCCGCCTTGGGTGCGGCGACGGGTGTGGCAACCCCGGCCACCCGCATCGTCAACGACATGGGTTTCTTTGACACCTGTCACCAAATGGGGTGGTCCTACCCGTTGGTCATCAAAGGGCGCGTCTATGGTGCCCACGTGGTTCGCAACGCCAACGAAGCCAAAACCGCTTGCTGGCGGATTGCCCAGCAATGGGGGTATCCCATCCTGGTGCAACGTTTCATTCCGGGTCACGAAGTCAATCTGACCGCGGTGTGCGATGGGGAAAGCACTTTGTTGGGGGCCGTGATGATGCGCAAACGCGGCACGACCGACCAAGGGAAGGCATGGTCGGGGATCACCATCGCCGATCAGGAACTGTTGGAAATGGCGGAAACTTTGACCCGTCATTTATCCTGGCGTGGCCCTCTGGAGGTGGAAGCCCTGCGCGGCGAGGATGGCAAACTGTATCTGGTGGAACTCAATCCGCGCTTCCCCTCCTGGATCTACATGAGTCACGCCGTGGGACGAAACCTGCCAGCGCTGCTGATGCATCTGTTGGCGCGAGAACAATGCCCCGCCCTTCCCGCCGCAAAAACCGGGACGTTGTTCATCCGCCATGCCCGGGATCTCGCTGTCGATTTTGAACGCTGGGCCGCCATGGCCACAACCGGCAACCACGCCTCGCCGCCTGCATGATGAAAGCCGCTGTTCATGAATAAACCATCTTCTACGTTACGCGCCTGGGATCCACCCTGGATTCAACCCCTCAGCAAGGGGGCGATCAACACCTTCGGTTATCGGCGCAACCAAGGCATCTGTTCCGAAATTGACGGTGTCGCCATCGATGATTTGATGAACAGCTATGGTTCCCCTTTGTTCATCACTTCGGAAAAACGATTGCGTGACAACGTTCGAGGCATGATCCAATCTTTTACAAATCATTATCCCACCGTTGTGCATGGTTGGTCCTATAAAACCAATATCACCGCGGCCATTTGCCGTATTCTGCATCAGGAAGGCTCCTGGGCCGAAGTCGTCTCCAAGTCGGAGTATGAAAAGGCGCGCCTGCTGGGTGTACCCGGCAACCGGATCCTCTTCAACGGTCCCTACAAACCGCGTGCGATTCTGGAACGCGCTGTTTCCGAAGGGGCCCATGTGCATCTGGATCATCTGGATGAATTGGATCTCATGGAAAGCGTGGCCAGGGAGCAGGGCCGAGTCGTTTCCGTTGCCTTGCGTTTAAATTTTAATACGGGAATTACCGAACCTTGGAGCCGTTTTGGTTTCAATCTGGAGAATGGCCAAGCCATTGAGGCCGCGACCCGCATCCGCCTTTCCCCGCACCTGACCCTGAACGGATTGCATAGCCACATTGGCACCTTCATTCTGGATCCCACGGCTTATGGAGAACAGGTACGTCTCATGACCGAGTTCCTCCACGAGGTGGAACGGGATAGTGGAACCCGTATCGCCTATTTGGATATCGGTGGTGGTTTTCCCTCGCACAACGCCCTGCAAGGGACACCAATCCCCCCGGAACAGGCAGTTCCCGAATTGGAAGAGTATACAAAACGTATCGGCATGGCTTTGAAAAAGGGATTGTCCAACCGGTCCGGGCCGTTGCCACTCCTCATCTTTGAAAGCGGACGGGCTGTTGTTGACGATGCCCAATCGTTGGCTGCCACCGTAGTGGGTACCAAACGTCTGGTTGATGGCCGACGCGGCATTATTCTGGACGCCGGGATCAATCTATTATTGACGGCTTTATGGTATCACCATCCAGTTCAGTTGGTGCAGCCCAAAGATGGGGTGCCTGAAGAGACGGCAATCTTCGGGCCATTGTGCATGAATATCGATTACATGCGCCAAATGGTCACCCTGCCGCCCCTTGCGGTGGGGGACCGCCTGGTTTTTTCTCCCGTGGGTGCCTACAACAACACCCAATGGTTGCAATTCATTGAGTTGCGACCGCCGATCATATTGGTGAATGCCCGGGGACGGCACGAAATAATCCGTCAGGGGGAGACGTTAGCCTCTTTGTGTGAGCAGGAGCGGATGCCACCCCACCTGGATTCTTCCCCGGGTCATTGGCAGCCTCTCCCGCAGCCATGGCACGATGACATGGGGTGAAGGGGCAACCACCGCTGCGTTCTCACGTCCATTGCCACGATATCACGATACAGTTTTCAAGCAGGCGTCATACGCTGGGACCACCCACCAGGGTTGCGCGGTTGCCCATTCAGGAGATGGTCTTGACCAGGCGAAAGCCCAGGCGATAGTAACGAAACGTGGGTCCGTAGATGTTGCGCACCGCCGGACGGACACGCCCTGGGCTGCTATGCCAACCGCCCCCCCGGGCCACGCGGTAAGTGCCCGATGATGGTCCTTTGGGATCGGTCACTTCTGTAGTTGGGTAGGGACCATACCAATCGGCAACCCATTCATAGACGTTGCCCTCCATATCGTACAACCCCCAGCGATTGGGTGCCAGTTTGGCAACCGGGTGCGTTTTGCTACCCGAATTTTTGCCATGCCACGAATAGTTGGCAACCTCTGTCACATCATCACCAAACGAATACAGCGTTATCGCCCCACCTCGTGCGGCATATTCCCATTCCGCCTCGGTGGGCAATCGATACGTCCCCTCACCTTTGGCATTTAATTTTTCGAGAAAGATTTGAATATCTTCCCAGGAAATCTCCTCGATGGGACAATCATCGCCACAACGCATGAAATACGCCGGATTATCCCCCATAATCGCTTGCCACTGACCTTGCGTCACCTCCGTTGTCTGCATGTAAAACGGCTTGGAGATGACCACGGGATGCTGGATTTCATCCCGGTATCTATTCTTGTCGCTGCCCGGACTTCCCATCAAAAACTTTCCCGGCTGAATCAGGTTGAAGACCATGCCGAGGCTGTTTTTAAAGGTTGGCGACTGTTCGGCATCCTGGGCCGCCCCCGAGGTCGGCAAGAGTACCGCCACCCCCAACAGCAACGCCAACAGTACCGACCATCGCTCCCATCGTTCTCTCATTGAAGACATTATCCTTATTGACATGCGGATCGGATCCCCCGAAACAGTCACATTCCATCCTTATGGAGGCGACAACCAGTTCATGGGTCCAAACATATTCGTCGGGCGAGACATCTGCCAAACATTGTAATTCATGTGAGAAACCGCACCATTCACGCTGACAAACCGATCCGCCATCTGGTAGGTGCTCAGTCGAATGGTATCGACATTTTTATCCATGCTGGTCACATCGGCCAACATGGCGCTGACAGAGTTCTGCATCCCGGCCACGTCCTGGTTCATACGCTGCATGTCCTGGGCAATAACGGGCATGCCCTGAATGTTATCCCCCATGGATTGGACAGCCGCGGTCAAATGGCCCATATCCTCGGACATGCCGCCAAACCGGTTCAACATGGTATCCATGCTGCCGATCATATCGACCATGTTGGTCGTCACCTGGGTCACCTGGAAGAAAACGTAGGCGAAAGCCACGGCAATGATGCCCATGGTAATGCGGATGAACCATTGTGTCTTTTTGGCAATTTTGGAGGCAACCCTGTTGACCTGCTCCATTTCCGCCCGGAAAGTGCCAAACGTTTCGCTGATGATACCAATCGCATCATCCATTTCGTGCTCGTTTGCCATGTATGGCCCCCGTATCAAGGTAATGGAGAGAATTTGTTGAACATTTTCATAGGCCGTGCCGTGCGGTGGACGCCCTTGTCGATTTCCTGGACATTGAAGTCCATGGCCGAAAAGGTTTGCGTCATATGCCCGACCGCCTGGGTGATGCCGCCCATATTTATTTCAATCAAATGCATCTGTTTGGCGATTTTTTGAATATCCGGGTTCATGGCAGCCACCGTTTTTTGCATGGAACCGACCTCCTCGACAATTACTGGCATGCTGGCCATGTTCTGGTCCATGCTGGCGATCACCTCTCGCATGACAGACATATCCTTGGCCATGTTCGTGAATCTGTGATTCATGACCTCCATGACGTTGATCATGATATCGAGTTTGGAACTGACCGTCCAAAGCAGGAACAGGAACACCACCGCCACCACCGCCAGGCTGACCATCCCGGCGCGCAGCAAGGTGGTCACCCGGGAGGCGACACGGATATGCAGGATATTGCGCAGTCGCACCGCCTCTTTGAAATCCGCCATGGCCTGCTTGAGCAGGTCAGAATTGTTTTTATTTTCAGTCGTCATGATCGTTACGCGGCACCCTGTTTGCCAATTTGCCCATGCATCATGCTGAAATACAGGATGGGAATGATCCACAAGGTCAGCACGGTTGAGATGAAAATACCGAAGATCAGAACGATGGCCAGACCGCTGAAAATGGGATCATCAAGGATGAAAAAGGCACCCAACATGGCGGCCAGACCGGTGAGAATGATGGGTTTGGCGCGAATGGCACCCGATAAGATGACCGCTTTATCCAGGGAATTGCCGCTGGCCACGGTCTCATTGACGAAATCCACCAATAATATGGAATTACGCACGATGATTCCCGCCAGGGCAATCATGCCAATCATTGATGTCGCCGTGAACTGGGCACCCAGGAGGGCATGTCCCGGCATGACCCCGATCACGGTCAGGGGAATCGGGGCCATGATGACCAACGGTACCAGATAGGAACGGAATTGCGCCACAACCAACAGATAGATCATCAACAATCCAACGCTGTAGGCTATGCCCATGTCACGGAAGGTTTCATACGTGATCTGCCATTCGCCATCCCATTTGACGCTGTAGTCGAACGGGACCGCCGGCTGATTGATCAAGTATTGCGTCAGCGGTTGCCCACTGACGGACTTCAGCGCCTCTAATTTGCCGTAAATGGCACCCATGCCGTACAGCGGGCTGTCGAGATCGCCCGCCATGTCACCCGTGACATAAACCACTCGCGCCATATCCTTGTGGTAGATGGCGTGATCAATACCCGCTTTTTTAACCGTGACGAAATCGGACAAGGGAATCAGTCCACCGCTGGTATTGCGCACTTTCATGTTCAGTATCGTCGCCAGATCACCCTTGTCGGCAGAACCCAACTCGGCGCGTATCGGAGTGGCATACTTGGAGGTTTCCGTATGGACGAAGGAGAGATCGTTGCCACCAAGGGCCGTGGCCAGTATCTGGTTGACGGAAGCCTGACTGACACCCAGCAGGGCTGCCCGTTGGCGATCCACTTGAACTATGAGCCGCTCGGTGTCATGCTCGACACTGGTGTCGATATCGACAATATCCGGTGTTTGTTTAAAAACGGTTTCAATCTGTCGGGCCAAGTGGTGTTGCCCCGACAATTCCGGGCCATAAACCTCCACGACCAGGGGGGACTGAACCGGGGGACCCGGGGGGACTTCGACGATTTTGACATTGGCACCCATGGGGGCGGCGATATCTTGCAAAGGTTTGCGAATCGACCGGGCGATCTCGTGGCTTTTGCGATTGCGATGATGCTTGTCCACAATATTGACCTGAATGTCCCCTACATAATTGCCCTTGCGCAAATAGTATTGCCGCACCAGACCATTGAATCCCGTGGGACCGGAAATACCCGCATAGGCTTGGTAGTTGGTCACCTCCGGCATCTTGGCCAAATAGTCGGTCAAGGCGGTCATGACGCGGCTGGTCTCCTGCAAAGAGGCCTGCTGCGGCATGTCCACGACAATCTGAAATTCTGACTTGTTGTCAAACGGGAGCATTTTCAGCACCACTTTTTCTTGGGTAACCAGCATCAAAGAGAGGCCAATCAAGACAAAAATGGCGACACCCAGCAACAAGCGATTCAAAATGGCCAACCGGCTGGTCAGAAAGGGGCGATAGACGGCGGTGAAGAAACGCAGCATCCCCGGGGAAACCTCCTCGCCACCGCTGGCATGATTCGCGGCATGGTGCCCCCTGTGTTCCAAACTTTTCGAATAGCGACGATTCAACCCTTTGTAGGCCAGCCAGGGGGTGATCACAAAAGCGACACACAACGAAATCACCATGCCAATGCTGGCATTGATGGGAATGGGACTCATGTAGGGCCCCATGAGGCCGGTGACGAACGTCATGGGTAACAGGGCGGAAATGACGGTAAAGGTCGCCAGAATGGTGGGTCCGCCAATTTCATGTACCGCCTGGGGGATGATTTCCAACAACGGTTTGCTGCCACCATGCATGTGACGATGGATGTTTTCCACGACGACAATGGCGTCGTCGACCAAAATGCCGATGGAAAAAATCAGGGCGAACAACGAGACACGATTCAGCGTAAACCCCCAGGCCCAGTTGGCGAACAAGGTCAGGGCCAGGGTTAAAATGACCGCGGTGCCGACGATGGCCGCCTCGCGCCATCCCATGGTCAAAAGCACCAGCAACACGACGAAGAACGTGGCAAATGCCAGCTTGCCGATCAATTTTTGCGCCTTGGCCGCCGCCGTGGCGCCATAGTCGCGGGTGATCTTGTAATGCACGTTGTCGGGAATGATGTAACCTTTTAATTGTTGCATCCGGTCAATGACATTTTTGGCGATGGAGGAGGCATTGGCCCCCGGTTTCTTGGCAACCGCCAGGGTCACCGCCGGGGTGTCCCGCACCGGGGCATCCCCCTCGATATGGGCACTGGGACCGGTACCGAACCATACATAAGAGAGGGGTTGATCAGGCTCCAACGTCACCCGGGCCACGTCCTGCAAGTAGACCGGCGCACCGTTACGCATCGCCACCACCAGACTGGCCACCTCTTCCGCCGTTTGCAGGAATTCCCCCGATTGCACCAAGACATGGCGATTGTCGGACACCATGGCACCCACGTGACCAACGGCGTTGAACGCCCCCAGGGATTGGCTGATGTCCTCCAGGGTCAGTTGGTAACCCGACAGCTTGAGGGGATCCAAAACCACATGGACAACGCGATCCGGCGCCCCGATGGTATAGATATCCCGGGTATCGGGAACGCGTTTCAATTCCGCCTCCAGGGCATGCGCCACATGGGCGAGTTCGTAGGATCCCCAATTCGGATCATCACTCCACAGGGTGAACGTGACGATGGGCACGTCATCGATCCCTTTGGGCTTGACCAAAGGCCGGCCCACGCCCAGATTACGCGGCAAAAAATCTTCGTTGGAAAAAACGGCGTTATAGAGTCGCAAGATTGCGCTGTTGCGGTTTTCGCCAACGGTGAACTGCACCGTGACAATGGCCATGCCCGGACGGGAGATGGAGTAGACATGCTTGACCCCCTCCACTTCGGACAAGATCTGCTCCGCCGGCGTCGCCACCACCTTTTCCACTTCGGCGGCGGATGCCCCGGGGTAGGGAATGAACACATTGGCAAACGTTACCGAAATTTGTGGCTCCTCCTCCTGCGGGGTGATGGCCACGGCCATGAGGCCCAATAAAAAACCCACCAGCCCCAGCAGGGGGGTGATCGCCGAATTTTGAAACTTGCCGGCAATGCGCCCAGAAAAAGAGAGTTCCTCGCCGCCCATCAATGCGTTCCTTTTTCCTTGTCATCGGCTTGGGGAGTGGCCTTGAAAGCCAATCCCGCCATTACGGGGTCCAGGGCGATCCGTTCACCCGGAACCAACCCCGCCAACACTTCCACTCTGCCCTTATCATCCTGGCGACCGGCCAGAACACGCCGGAAAGAGACCTGGCCCTGGGCACCCATGAGATAAATGCCCGTCACCTCACTGCGTTGCACCATCGCCGTTGCCGGGATCAGCAATCGCTCCCGTTCCCCCAGCTTGAAGGCCACCTTGACCAACATTCCAGGGAACAATCCCTTGGTTTCGTTGGGTAACTTGATACGGGCACCGACCGTGTGCGTACCCTTGTCCGCATAGGGGAACAGGGTGACGCCAGCCCCGGGAATGCTGCTGCCATCCGCCAGCAGAACGCGGGCCTCCATATGTTTGCGAACGACCGGCTCGGCGGATTGCGGCAACGTCACCATGACCCGCAGTTCATCCAGGGACATGCCGGAAAAAATGGGATGACCAATGTTTGCCGTCTCGCCAAGCTGAACGAAACGTTCCAACACATAACCGGAGTAGGGGGCTTTGACCACGTTGTCCCCGGCGGTTTCGCTGGCCCCGGAAACCTGGGCCTGCGCCGCCTTCAGGCGCGCTTGCGCCGCCGACATCGCCGCCACGGCGGCATCCATTTTGGCACTGGTCACCATCTGCTTGTCGAACAATTGTTTCAAACGCGCATGTTCGCTGCTGGCCTGGGCCAGGGCCGCCTTGGCCTCATCCACTCCCGCCTTGGCCAACGCCACACCCGCTTCCCGTTGCTCCCCCTTGATGCGCAACAACACCTGACCCTTGGTCACATAGTCGTTGACGTCAAAGTTCAACTCGACGACCTGACCCGACACCTGGGCCGACATGGTCGCCTGTTTCACCGCCTCCACCGTCCCCTCCAACAGCAACTCGTGGGTCTGCTTTTCCAGGGAGACGACGACACTGGCACCGGGTTTGTTATCCGCCTGACCCCGGGCCGTATCCGGTGCGACACATGTCAAGAACGGCAAACACACCAACAAGGTACCGAGTACACTACGGCGATGACCGAAAAGCCGGATACCATGTCGGGAAAAAACTGGCATTAAGTTTTTCATTTTTTGAGCCATTCGTTAATGTTGGAAAGGTCCTGACTGACCAGTTGGCCGGCATTGAACTTGAGACGCAAGGCACCCAGAATATAGCGATACCGGGAATCGGCCAGATTGCGCATGGCACGGAACACGTCACGTTCCGCATTCAAGACATCCAGCATGGTCCTGAGACCGGCGACATGGCTTTCGCGGGTGGTTTGCAACACGCTGGAGGATGATGTCAAGGCTTGTTTGAAGGCGGTCACCTGGGCGATCGCGGTTTGTACGTCCAGATAGGCATTGCGAATGCCCGTCTCGACTTCCTGGCGACTGCGTTCCAGTTCATACTGCGCTTCCTGCAAAGCCTGCTCGGCCTGACGCACCTTGGAAACGGTCGCCCCACCCGCATACAACGGAACATTCAACTGCACCGTGACATAATTGGTCTTGGAGGTCGGTACGCCCCCGGTCCAAAAATTGGAACCCCCGCTGTCGGAATAACTGTAGCCCGTTGTCGCATCCACGGTCGGGAAATGCTCGGCACGGGCCTTTTCCACACCCTGCGTCGCCTGCATTTGTTTGGCACGCATGATTTTCAGATTGGCATTGTTTTCCAAACCATCCTCGACCCAACGATCAGGGAGCGCCGGATCCGGTTCCTTGAGGGGAATGTCCTGTTTGAGCGGCAACAGATGCAAAGCTTTATCCCGCAAGCCCGTCAGTTCCGTCAATTCGCGTTGTCGCTGCAAAACGGCATTGCGGGAAGCAACCACCTGGGCCTTGGCGAAATCGACACCCGACTGGGCCTCTTGCACTTCCGTGATGATGGCGGTGCCGGCGGACAATCCTTCCTTGGCCAAGTCTAACTGGCGCTTCATGGCCGTCTCCTCGGCCAAGGCGACATTCAGGCTCTCTTCAGCGGAGAGGACGTTGAAATATTTTTCCGCGACCCGCAGCACCTGTTGCTGTTGCTCCAGGAGATAGCCGAGTTCCGCCATGTCCATCCCCGTTTTGGCCATATCCAGGCCAACCAGGCGATCCCGGTGAAACAGCGGGACCATGATCGACAGGGAAAAACCGCTGGTATCATAGCTGTCCTTGTCCAACGTCGATTGTTTGTATAAGCCATGTTGCGTGGTAACCGAGGCGGAAGGGTACAACGCCGCCGTGCTTTGCGGCAACGCCTCCATGGCCCCCTGTTTCCGGTGCAAGGCGGCTTTCAGCCCGGGATCGTGATCCAAAGCCGCCTGATATGTCTGCCACAGATCCCCGGCAAGGGCGGACCCGGGCATTCCACTCAGGCAAGCCACTGCGGCTGCGGCGGGAACCAGATTTCGGACAAGTCGATACAGGATGGACATCTTGAAGACCCTCACAGTTGATAAAAACCAGAGAATGTTTTACCATTGCGCCAATTCGCTGGTCATGTACCGTGTGCATTCTACCGGTACTTTCTTTAATAATCACCGGAAAATTTTACAGTACATGGAGGATGTTTTTTGCGAAAATTATGTCTTCGGGGTTATGTGGCAGTGGTGGTACCGGGCATTTTAGCCCTTGCAGGTGGGTGTGTGGCACCGCCGCCGGCGTTGTATGCGCCCGGCGAACACCCCGTCAACAACATTGTGATCATCTACGCCGAGAATCGCAGCTTTGATCACCTGTTTGGATTGTTTCCCGGTGCCGATGGCATCGCCAATGCCACCCGGGAACAAAAAATCCAGCGTGACCATGACGGCGCGCCCCTTAAGGAATTGTTGATTTTTGATAAGCAGGGCAAACCGGATCCCGCTTTTCCCCGTCTTCCCAATGGCCCGTTCCGCATCGATGCCCCCCCCTTGAATCGCCCCTTCGACCAACTCGGACCCAATCCGATTCACAGTTTTTTTTACAACCGGGAGCAAATCAATGGCGGCAGGAATGACCGTTTTGCCGCGATTTCCAATGTCGGTGGCTGGACCATGGGCTATTACGATGGCAGCCCGTTGAAATTGTGGCAATGGGCACGCGACTACACGTTGGCCGATCAATTTTTCATGGCCGCCTATGGCGGTTCTTATCTGAACCATTTCTGGCTCATCTGCGCGTGTACCCCGCAACACCCCAATGCCCCCGCTTCCATGAGCGTCCGTATGGACATTCACGGCTCCCTGGTCAAAAAACCGGACTCCCCTTCCGCCAATCAGGGGGCGATGCAAGTTGAAGATGACGGGCTCATGCAGGTGACCCGGGACGGATGGTCCGTCAACACCTCCCAACCCCCCTACCAACCCAGCGGCATCCCCCCCGCCGCGGATGGCCCCCGCACCCATGCCAACCCCCGGGGATCGGGAACGGGCAAAGGCTTTCAGGTTCCCCTGCCACCCCAGACCCATGCAACCATTGGGGATACCCTGTCGGCCAAAGGGGTCGCCTGGAGCTGGTACGCCGGGGCCTACCAGCAAGCGTTGGGCGATGGCATGCAGGAGCCGCAAACCAAACGCCGGGTCATCTACAACCGGGAACCCGGTTCCGCCAATTTTCAGCCCCATCACCAACCGTTCAATTATTTCGCACGCTACGCACCCGGAACCCGGGAACGGGAAGAGCATCTGAAAGATGCCGCTGCGTTCTGGCAGGATATCGAACAGGGGACGTTACCCCCGGTCAGCTTTTACAAACCCGCCGGTCATGTCAATCAGCACCCAGGGTATGCCGATGTGTTGTCAGGGGATACCCACATCGACGAAATATTGCGCAAACTGCGCGCCAGCCCGCAATGGCCCCATATGCTCATTGTCGTCACCTATGACGAAAACGGTGGATTCTGGGACCATGTACCACCACCCACGGGACCGGGATGGAGCGACGATTTTGGACCGGGATCGCGTATTCCAACGTTATTCATCGGCCCCATGGTCAAAAAAGGTTTTGTCGATCACACGCGCTACGACACAACATCCATCCTGAAATGGATCACCGAACGCTTTGAACTCGAACCCCTGCCTGGAGTACGGACCCATGTGGGCAATTTTTCCAACGCCATGGCAGTCCAATAGTTCCGGTTGCTTCACATGAGCGGACGTTACCCAATCCAATCAACAACAAGGCACAGGTGTCGTGGCTGAAACCCCCGCAGAATCAACCATCGTTGAGCAACTTTTGCGTGACCCGCTCTTTGCACGGAGCCGTTACCCGACCTTGTCGCGCTTGCTGCCCGCCATTGAACAACGTCAATTCCCTGCCGGTACAACCATATTTCGCGCCAACGCGCCGGCAGACGGATTTTACGTCTTGCTTTCCGGTACCGTACGCCTGCTCAAGTCGGACGGCACATCGTCATTGATTTCGGATACCTGCTTTGGCGAAGAGAGCGCCACGGATTTCGAGGGCTATTTCGTTGATGCCGTTGCAACGACCGCGGTGCAGACCTTGTACATCCCACGCGCCCCCTTGCAAGCCTTGATGACCGGTCAGGATTATTTCAAGGTGGAATGCATCGGCCGCCTCATGAGCCGGATCAGCGGACAGCACCTCCCGACCCGGGCGGTCGCGGCACGCCCGAAAACCAAGTCCGATGGGATCGCCGGCTTCACCGGCTGGTTGCTTGCCATCGTGCTGCCGATCATCGTTTGGCTCTTGGGCATCGAATACAATCTGGAGCAAAATATCATCACCTCCATGATGATTTTCTCCTCCACGGTCATCATGTGGATGTTTTCCCTGGTGGATGATTTTATCCCCGGCCTGTTCGCCATTGTCGCCATTCTCATGGCCGGGCTCGTGCCCCCCACGGTCGTCCTGTCCGGTTTCGCCTCCAACAGTTTCTTGTTGGCCATGAGCATCCTGGGCCTGAGTACGATCATCGCCTCGTCGGGACTCGGTTACCGCACCTCGCTGCTGCTGCTGTATCATCTCCCCAATTCCCGCTTTTGGAACAATTTCGGGATCGCCATGATGGGGTTCTTCCTGACGCCGATGATCCCATCCATCAATGCCCGTCTGACCATGGTTTCCCCCATTTACGAAGATCTGGTTAATAATCTGCGTTTCACACCCAATGGTACCGCAGCAACCCAACTGGCCGTCAGTACGTTCACCGGCGTCAGTCTGTTGTCGGCCATGTTCGTCACCAGCAAGTCGGTTAATTTCGCCATGTTCAGCCTCTTGCCCACCCAGGCCCAGGACCAGTTTCAAGGCTTCAAATGGTTCGCCGCAACGGCTGTCTTCACCCTGATCCTGCTTCTGGCCTTCCTGGCACTCAACGCCATCATGTTTCGCAGCCAGGAAAAACCTTATATGGACAAGAAACGCCTTGCCGCGCAACTGGAACTGCTGGGCACTCTGAAACATCGCGAGTGGGCCGCTTTCTTGGGAATCGCCGTGTTCGTCCTGGGTATGATGACCGCCTCGATGCATCGCATTCAGCCCGCATTTCTAAGCATGACCATCTTTCTTGGCCTGCTTTTGTTCGGCTCGCTGCAAAAAAAAGAATTCACCGAAAAAGTGGACTGGCCGTTTTTGATCTATCTCAGTGAATTGACGGGCATGGTCAGCGTGTTCAACTATCTGGGGTTGGATCAACGCCTCGCCTCGGCGCTGCCAATCCTGGGTATCACCATGCGCGATAATTTTGGCTTGTTCGTCCTCGTATTGTTTTTGCTGATCTCCCTGATCCGACTGGTCATTCCAATCAGTATAACCATAGTCATCCTGATTACCCTCTTCATGCCATTGGCCGATATCTACGGGGTCAATACCTGGGTGGTCGGCTTCATCATCCTTGTTCTTGGGGAAATCTGGTTCCTCCCCTACCAATGCTCCTACTACCAACGGTTTCAGGAAATCAACGAAACCGCGCCAATTTACCGGGAATCGCGTTTTCTCACCCACAATGCGCTGCTGAATGCATTCCGACTCCTCGCCATTTACGCATCCTTTCCTTATTGGAAAGTGTTGGGTCTCTTATGAGATTATTAACCTTTCGTCCACAAAAACTGTTGATCTGGATTTTCTTTCTCGGCTCGGCCATGCTCCCGGCCTGGTATCATCTCAACAAACCCAAGATTGTCATATTACACAGTTATGACAAGGAGTACGCCTGGGTCAAAGGCGTTAACGCCGGCATCAACCGCGTCCTCGAAGGACACCGGGAATATGTCGTTACCTGGTATTACCTGGACACCAAACGCCATCCTTTACCCGAATTCAAAACCAATGCCGGGATGGCCATGCGACGCATGCTCGAAGCCGCACCTCCCGATGTCCTCATCGCCATCGACGATGACGCCCAGGCGTATGTGACACGCCACCTGATCAACCATCCCACCATCAAAATAGTTTTTGCCGGGGTCAACAATGCCCTTTCCGATTATGGATTTGATCAGGCGCATAACGTAACGGGCATTCTGGAACGAATTCCCTTGGCGGCTCTCAAGGAAACGTTGTTGTTGATCGCCCAGGACAATCAGATGCGCACCCCCCTCACCATCAAGTTTATCGGTGATCGCTCCGAAACGGTGATGGGGGACGAACGGTATTTTCGCTCCTTCGACATGCTCCCTGTTCAAGTCGTGGAATCCAGCTTGGTGGAAACCTTTGACGAATGGCAACAGGCGGTACGGGATAGCGCCGGCAAAGTGGATTTCCTCGTTTGCTCAAACTATCGCAAAATCAAGCGCCAAACCAACAACCCGGAGTTGGTGCCCCCCAAGGAATTAATCCAATGGACAGAAAAACATTCCCAGGTGCCCCTGATCGGTACCAACGGTTTCTTTTCCCAGGACGGAGGCATGCTGGCTATCGGCACTTCCCCCTTTGAGCAGGGGGAAACCGCCGCCAAACTGGCCCTGGAACTCCTCATCAGCAACGGTCAGGCCAACCTGATCCCCGTTCGCACATCGGTACAGTTCGTCGTCGCCATGCGCGCCCCCCTGATCCGCGCCAGACAACTCAAACTGCCCCGGGTCTACGAAGCCGCCGCCCGGGGTATCAATGAATATCACGAATAAACCTGAGAGATGAACGCATGGATCTTGTTCTTTCACAATGGTTTTCCACCATTGGCAGTACCTTTTTAATTATTTTTTTGGCGGAGCTTGGCGATAAATCACAATTGGTATGCATGACCCTGGCGACCCGTTTTCGGGCGTTACCCGTGTTTTTCGGGGCTTTGTCGGCCTTCGCTTTGTTGAACCTGCTGGCGGTGGTGTTCGGGGCTACATTGACCGAGTGGATACCGGAAAAAATACTCACAATCGGTGTCGCTTTCCTGTTTGCCTTCTTTGGTATCCAAGCCTTACGGTCCGGTGCAAACAAAGAGGATGAAAAAGAGGAAAATTCGCACAATTCCATAGAGGGCCGTAGCCTGTTCATCACCACGTTTTTGATGATTTTCCTGGCGGAAATGGGTGACAAAACCCAAATCGCCGGTGCCGCATTGGCCGTATCCTCCCCCCCCATCCCCGTGTGGATCGGCGCAACACTTGGGGAAGGGCTCTCCGTCATCCTCGCCGTCATCGCCGGTCGCACCCTGTTGCAAAAAATTCCCATCACAACCGTCCATAAAGCCAGTGGCGTTTTTTTCCTGCTCCTCGCCGGTCTGGCACTGACCCGTCTGGTGTGACCTCAAGAAAATATTTTAGTCCCCCCCTTGCAAAATACACTCAGGGTCACTAACTACTCGCCAGTCGACCGCATCATGTCGCGGACAACCCGAGAAATGACCAACCAAGTCAAGGAGAGTGTGTGTCATGAAAACAAAGTTTCGCCCTTTGCATGATCGTTTGCTGGTCAAGCGGGTGGAGGAAGAGCGCAAAACCTCTGGTGGCATCATCATCCCCGATACCGCTACGGAAAAACCCATTCAGGGTGAAGTCATCGCCGCCGGTACCGGTGCCATTGACAATGACGGCAAGGTCCGCCCCATGGATGTCAAGGTCGGCGACCGCGTGCTGTTCGGCAAGTACGGTGGCTCGGAAGTCAAAATCGACGGCGAGGACTACCTGATCCTGCGGGAATCAGACGTCCTGGGGATCGTCGGTTAAGCGGATCAATCCGGGTTGATACCCATTCCATGTACATACAGTAAATCGAGCGAGGGAGTATCGAAACAATGGCAGCCAAAGAGGTAAAATTTGGCGGGGACGCCCGCGCATCTTTGATCAAGGGACTCAACACCATGGCCGAAGCGGTCAAGGTCACCCTGGGTCCCAAAGGGCGCTATGCCGTATTGGACAAATCCTGGGGCGCCCCCCGTGTCACCAAAGACGGCGTTAGCGTCGCCAAAGAAATCGAACTGGAAAACAAATTTGAAAACATGGGTGCGCAAATGGTCAAGGAGGTCGCCTCCAAGACCGCCGATGCCGCCGGTGATGGAACAACCACGGCAACCGTCCTGGCGCAAGCCATTGCCCGTGAAGGCATGAAAGCTGTGGCGGCGGGTATGAATCCCATGGATTTGCGCCGTGGCATCGATGCCGCCGCCGAAGCGGTGGTGCAAGAATTGAAAAAATTGTCCCGTGAAGTCACCAAGTCGGAGGAAATCGCCCAGGTGGGCACCATCTCCGCCAACGGCGATGCCATGATCGGCAAAATGATCGCCGAAGCCATGGACAAGGTGGGCAAGGAAGGGGTCATCACCGTGGAGGAAGCCAAGGTGATGGAAACCTCCTTGGAAGTGGTGGAAGGGATGCAGTTCGACCGTGGCTACCTCTCCCCCTACTTCGTCACCAATGCCGACAAAATGCTCTGCGAACTGGACGATCCCTACCTGCTCCTGGTGGAAAAGAAAATCAGCAGCTTGCAGCAACTGCTGCCGGTCCTGGAAAGCGTGGTGCAATCGGGCAGGCCACTCCTGATCATCGCCGAGGATGTCGAAGGGGATGCCCTGGCAACCTTGGTGGTCAACAAGTTGCGCGGCGGCCTCAAAGTAGCGGCGGTCAAAGCCCCCGGCTTTGGTGATCGCCGCAAGGCCATGCTGGAGGACATCGCCATCCTGACCGGGGGAACCGTTGTTGCCGAAGATTTGGGCATCAAACTGGAAAACGTCACCGTGAACATGCTGGGACGGGCCAAGTCGGTACGCATCGCCAAAGAGGAGACCACCATCGTGAGCGGCAGTGGTCAACCCGACCAGATCAAAGCCCGCGTCAATCAAATCCGCGCCCAAATTGAAGAAACCACATCCGATTATGATCGCGAAAAACTCCAGGAACGCTTGGCCAAGCTTGCGGGGGGCGTTGCCGTCATCAGTGTGGGGGGTGCCACCGAAGTCGAGGTGAAAGAGCGCAAGGATTTGGTGGATGACGCCCTGCACGCCACCCGCGCCGCCGTGGAAGAAGGCATTGTCCCGGGTGGTGGTGTGGCCCTGCTGCGTTGTGCCGGCACCCTGAAAAATTTACACCTGGAAGGGGACGACAAACAGGCAGGGATTCGGATTGTGCGTCGCGCCCTGGAAGAGCCAACCCGTATCATCGCCGAAAATGCCGGTCAGGAAGGATCGGTGGTGGTCAACAAAATCATGGAGTCAACCAACAGCCATTTCGGTTACGATGCCCAGGCGGATGAATATACCGATTTGGTTCAGCGCGGCGTCATTGACCCAACCAAGGTGGTACGCACCGCCATCCAGTCCGCGGCCTCGGTGGCGGGACTCATGATCACCACCGAAGCCATGGTCGCCGAACTCCCGAAAAAACCGGCCGCCCCCATGCCTCCGGGCGGTGGCGGTATGGGTGACATGGATATGTAAGGGTTGTTCTGACCAATCAAACCACGACCAACCCCGGTCTTGCCATCCTGTTCAAGGCCGGGGTTTTTCGTTTCCATCGGCTCAGGCACGCGCCCCCACCGATACGATTTGGACGGTTATCATTGAGTATGGCAATGTGGACCATCGAAAAATTCAACTATTTCAGGTGCGGGACACAAAAATGAATGGCATTGGAATGATGCCCTCGGGTTCCACACAAAAGCTTCACAAGTACAACAGAAGCTTCCAAACTGTGTTTCACCATGATCCGACCGGGTTAATTGTTAGCCAAAATGCAGCTTGGCTTCCAGATTGGCTTTGGAATCGGCGTTGGCCAGGGCCTCATCCAAAGTGACGGCATCCTCCTTGTAAAGTTGCAGCAGGGCGGTGTCGAACGATTGCATCCCCTTTTCCGATCCCGACTCCAGGGCCTCTTTGACGGCTTCGATATCGCCTTTGAGTATATTTTCTGCAATCAGGGGGGTATTGACCATCACCTCAACGGCGGCGCGACGCTTTCCATCTTTGCTACGTACCAATCTTTGCGACAAAATGGCCCTGAGATACAAAGACAAGTCCATGAACAACTGCTTGTGATGGCTTTGTGGGAACATGTTGACGATTCGCGTCAGCGCCTGGTAGGCATTGTTGGCGTGCATGGTGGAAATGGCCAGATGTCCTGTTCCCGCCAGTTCCAGTGCCGCCTCCATGGTTTCCCGGGTACGTATTTCACCAATGAGGATGACATCCGGGGCTTCCCGCAAGCTGCTTTTCAAGGCGTTGGCGTAAGAGCGGGTATCGGGTCCCAGCTCCCGTTGATTGACAATCGAACGCTTGTGGGGGTGAACGAATTCCACCGGGTCTTCAATGGTGAGGATGTGGCCGCCAGAGTTGGCATTGCGATGGTCCACCATGGCTGCCAGTGTCGTTGATTTACCCGAACCCGTCCCCCCGACCATCAACAACAGACCCCGCTTATGCATGATCAATTCTTTAAGGATTTCTGGAACGCGCAAATCGTCGATGTTGGGAATTTCAGCGGAGATCAGTCGCAATACCATGGCGGGATGTCCCTTCTGGTGAAAGGCGTTGACTCGGAAACGCCCTTTATCTTCCAGGGAAATCGCAAAATCGCATTCCAGATTGTCCAGGAAAGTCTTTTTTTGTTCTTCGGTCATGATGCCCATCACCGCAGCGGTGACAACCTCCGGGGTCAACGGTTCCTTTCCTACAGAGGCCATTTGCCCATCGAGCTTCATTTTCACGGTGGTACCGGGGGTGAAAAACAGGTCGGAACCTTTCTTTTGCACCATCAGTTGCAAATAGGGTGTAATGTCCACGGCGATTGACTTTCCAGGTAAAAAAGTTTCAGGGATGTTCGGACTCTTCGCCTTCCTTGCTCACCAGGGAGAGCCCCTCCAAACCCGAAGTGTGGCTTTTTTCTTTGGCGGCCTTGCCTTCAAGCTTGATTCTGAGACGCAACTCGTTGGGCGAATCGGCAGAACGCATGGCGTCTTCGTAGCTGACGAGGTCCGCTTCGTAAAGATCGAAAAGTGCCTGGTCAAAGGTTTTCATTCCGAGTTCGTTGGAACGCCCCATGATTTCCTTGATGCTGGAGACTTCCCCTTTGAAAATCAGATCGGAAATGAGTGGTGAGTTCAACATGATCTCGATGGCGGCCACCCGGCCACCCGATTTTTTGCGCAGCAACCTTTGCGAAATAATGGCGCGTATGTTCAACGAAAGGTCCATGAGCAGTTGTTGCCGCTTTTCCGATGGAAACAGGTTGATGATTCGGTCCAAGGCTTGGTTGGCATTGTTGGCGTGTAACGTTGACAGGGCCAGATGTCCGGTTTCGGCAAAATTGATGGCGTGTTCCATGGTTTCCTGGTCACGAATTTCGCCGATCAGGATGACGTTCGGGGCCTGACGCAACGTATTTTTCAAGGCTGCGTGCCAGGAATCGGTATCCACCCCGACTTCGCGCTGCGTAATCAGGCAATTGACATGGGGATGGACATATTCGATGGGATCCTCAATGGTGATGATATGGCCATAGGATTCCTTGTTGCGCAGACCGATCATGGCGGCCAGTGTGGTGGATTTACCCGAGCCGGTACCACCGACCACCAAAACCAGTCCCGTTTTCGCCATTACCACCTCTTTGAGGATGGGCGGCAGCTTTAATTGTTCAAAATCGGGGATGTCGGTGGTGATGGTGCGCATCACCATGCCCGAACGTCCTTGTTGTACAAAGGCATTGACCCGGAAGCGACCGATGCCGGGGGGAGCAATGGCGAAATTGCACTCGCGTGTGGCATCAAATTCTTTGATTTGCTTGTCATTCATGATGGCTCGCACCAGCATGTTGGCCTCTTTGGAGTCCAAAGGCTGCTTGGTCAGGGGGGTCATGATGCCATCAAGTTTGCACGCAGGAGGAAAACCGGAGGTGATGAAAAGATCGGATCCACCCTTTGTCTTCATTGCTTTCAGGGCGTCCAGCATGAATTTGATTGCTTGATCGCGTTCCATGGATTCTCCTTGGGTTTGACCAGGTTGCGGGCGTGCTGACCTCTTTCTCCCGAGTCAGTTCCTGTCAGACGTCTTGGTGACGCACTTGAGAAAGAGTGTTCCGGAGCGGTTTGGCTCAAGTCTGATCAATGATGGGACCTTTAAGCAAAACCACTTTCCAGGCTGTTTCAGTTTCGACATGGATGACCTGTTTGAAATATTTGAGCATCAGTTGAAATATTTTTTCCTCACTATCCCACTCCACGGCTTCAAACGGCCCCCCCCCTCCCTGCGCCGATGTTTGAACGCTCAGATCGTACATGGCATAGCCCTCAAGTTTAACGACCCGCGCACTTTCCTTGAAGAAGGATTCCAGGTTGAACGCATGGTCCACCGCATTGCTGTAGATCATATCTACCGAATGGTCGGGTTCCGCAATGGCCATGAAATCACCTGGTTTGACCCATGGGTTGCCCGGTCCCGGGTTGAGATCAATTCCCTGGGCGGCACCGAATCCCAAATCCCGCAGCACTTCCACCTCTGTTCCCTGGCGGGCACCCAGGCATAAAATGGAGGCATTCCAGGGTAAATATCTGGGAACTTTATGGAACCTTTTGAAAAATTTGAGCCGGTACTCGATAATATCCCTTTTGGAAAACCCCCCCTTGAAAGCAATCATTTCATCCAGCTTGACTTTTTGATGCGAGACGTATTCATCATAATCTGAATAATCGCGGTACAGAATGCCATTCTTTTTTTCTTTTTTCCATCCTTCTTTGCCATAATGTTTCTTACGGACACCCTGCTTATATTCTTCCTTACTATAATCGGATTTTTTAAAAACGACAAGCTGGCGATAATAACCAAAATGATTATAAAAAAAACAATATAAAATATTTTTAAAGTGAAATTTTGCTAAACCAATTATCCTGATTTTTTTATGACAGGCCCCGACGAACAGGGCCTGTAGTAGTTTGAAAGGACAAGTATTGTATAAGCCTAACACGTAGCTTTCCCGGCAAGAAAGTGAGTGTAACCATTCATGGCGTGATCATCGTCTCGACCATGCCAACGTACTTTAAGGGTTCCAAGAAACTCCAATTATTGCATACTCATCACCCTGGGGGCGGCGAGACGAAACCCCAAAAGTGGGTAGGAGCGGGATGGATCCATATCTTGGCGTATCGTAGCGCGAGCGAACTCGCCCTTGCTCAACCAACCACCCCCACGAAATGTTCGCGATGAACCCATGCTGGGACCTTTTGGATTTTGCTTGGGGGCGTCACGATAATATTCCCTGTCGTACCAGTCGGCGACCCATTCCCACAAGTTGCCGGTCATATCGTACAGTCCGAAGCGATTGCGCGCCCGTTCGCCGGGTGGGTGTGGTTGGTTTTTGGCATTTTCCTCGACCCAGCCCAACTCCTCCACCCGCCCATCGCCGCAATAAGGCTTGCTTTGACCCCCGCCGCTACAGGCGTATTCCCACTGCGCTTCCGTCGGCAAGCGAAATTGAACGGCGGATCGTTTGTTGATCGTGTTGACAAAACGTTCGACATCCTGCCAGGAAATGTTACCAACGGGAAGGTTGTCAGCCGCAATCGATTGTTCTGGAAGCCACCCCATGACCTGGCGCCATTGTTTTTGGGTGATTTCGTGAATGCCCATCCAAAAATCATCAACGCAGACTTCATGTGCCGGTTTTTCGTTTTTTTCCCCTTTGTCGTTACCCATAATGAAGCAACCACCGGGTATGGAGGCCAGGATGATTCCGGTTTGCGGGTCGGTCCAGAGTGTGGTCCTGGAAATATCGGCCTGCGTAACCGTTGAAGGGGCAACCGTTGTCGGGCTCGTGGGTTGGGGTGGTGGTGCTGGTAGTGCTGGTGGCGGGGTCGGCCCTGGTGTTGGATCGGGTTGATTGAGCAACGGGTTCCCGATGCCAGGGGGGGCCACGTGAGATGATTTGTCGGGGGTGGGGGGGGGTGGTACCGGGGAGAGATGAGAAATTTTAACTTCCTTGCGCAAAACATTGGGCTGCGCTGTGGAACCCGATGTGGCCGTGTTGGACAGGGGTTGCTGCTGGGGTGGTATCGACTGTTTTGGCGGATCGATCAGGTTTTTGGATATCAATTGGTCCTTGTTCCAGACCTGGCGTTCCTGAACCGTCTTGCCTTCACGATCTGTCGGGTAGGTAAAAGTTCCAGCCCCATCCCGCTGTCCATCTAAATAATTTCCCTCAAATTTTGCCCCATTGGGCCAGACGTAAACCCCCCGTCCCTGACGTTTCCCGTCAACAAATGCACCCTCGTATCGCTCTTTGGAAGGCCACGTGAAGATGCCATGACCGTAACGTTTATCGTTTTGGAATTCACCTTCGTAACGTGCGCCATCAGGCCACGTTTGAATGCCTCGGCCATGGCGTTTGCCATTCTGAAACTGTCCCTCATAATGAACGCCATCTTCGTAGTCTTTGCTCACCCAATCAGGAGCGTTCTTATTTCGGTTCTCTTCCAGTGCAAACCGGGTATTGGTTGACGTTGGATCGTTCTCCTGAAAAGCGGACGATGCACATCCACCCAATAAAACCATGCTGGCCAAGAACATTCTTTTGCAGGCGCTTCGGGCCGATCCGGTTTTGCATATCATTTTGTTCATGAACATGGCACTTTCCGAAGAAATGCTCCCCCTCCTAAGGATCGACCGGACAGGCTGTCCGATGATCGTCATAGACCTTCAAGCCAAATCGGGCGGTTTCAGCAATTTTAGACCCGTACACACTGGTGGGGCCGCAGGTCAATCTTCAACCCAATGAGTCTAGCACTTTGGCAGCCACTGGCGTGAAAAGTCAAGGCAATCAGAGGGACGTTGCATGCCGTTATTAGAACTTTGACGCCCGAAAGAACGCAGCCAATCTCTTGGCGCTCAGCTCGTTGCCGAACGGGGGCCGTGTCCGGCGGACCATGGTCCGTTGCGTTGCTTTTTTTGATGGGCATGCCCCCCCTTCCTCCTCCCCGAACCGCACAGGGATGGCCGATGAAAATGGAATGAGATTCAAACTTTATTAGTCACTTTTATAAGGGCATCCCCCCTGACCGTAGCCCATGTAATGGTGAAATGTGCGGCTGCCGGTAACAAGTGCGAAATGCTTGGCATGTCCATTGAAAGGAGACGGCTGAGGGTTTCTTTATTAACAGATTTACCTAGTGGAGTGATGCATGGATAATGTGACTTTCTTGGCGATTGGCTTGGTCCTTTATTTCGCAGTTTTGACGTGGCTCTTGTTTCGGGCAGCCAGACCGGGGAATTGAGCTTTCCAAAACTGCACGACGTAAGAGCGGGAACCAGGACTTTCCAGGTCAAGCGTTCCTGCCCGCAATCGGCCCGGGCGCAATTTTCGCGCAAGAGAGGCCAGGAAAATCCGGGGGGTCCACTGTGGCCCCCCGGGTGCGGACGAAAAAAACACGCATGTCGAGCGTCGCATCGCGATTGGAAAGCGGCAATTTTTTTAATCCCCGTGTTGCCCAAAATTTAACACTTCCCGTTTGCCAGCACTGTTGGAAGGGGTCACCAATCCCTCCGACTCCATCCTCTCCACGATTCGCGCCGCACGATTGTAGCCAATCTTGAAATGTCGTTGTACCATGCTGGTGGATACCTTGCGCAATCGCTGTACCAGGGCCACCGCCGGGCGATACAGGGGGTCGTCCTCTTCGATGGGCTCCATGTCATCCTGGCCGTTTCCGAAAGCCAGATCAGAATCATCATCGTCATCATCGGCGTGCCGCATGACGGCCATGTCGTATTTGGGCGCACCGCTGATGGATTTGAGATAGCCAACCAGATGATGGACTTCATCATCGGTAACCAGAGGGGCGTGAATGCGTTTCAGGTGGGATGTTCCGGGGGGAAGGTACAACCCGTCACCCATGCCCAGGAGTCGTTCCGCCCCCATGGCATCCAAAATGGTTCGGGAATCGATCTTGGATGACACCTGAAAGGCCAGACGGGTCGGGAAATTGGCCTTGATCAATCCGGTGATGACATCAACGGAAGGGCGTTGGGTAGCAATGATCAGATGCAAACCCGCTGCACGCGCCATCTGGGCCAGGCGGGCTATGGCGGGTTCCACCTCCTTGCCCACCTGAATCATCAGGTCGGCCAGTTCGTCAATTACAATGACTATCAAAGGTTTGGTATTCAAAGGGATGGGTTCTTCCTGCTCAACAGGCGTCCCGGTTTCCGGATCGATGCCAATTTTAACCCGTCGTGTCGGTCGCTCCCCGGTCTCCTGGCATTGCAGCATCCTGCGATTGAAGCTGTCCAGACTGCGAACCCCCACCTCGGACATGAGGCGATAACGATCTTCCATCTCCTGCACGGCCCATTTAAGGAGTTTGGCCGCCTTGTGGACATCGGTGACCACCGGGGCCAAAAGATGGGGGATGCCCTCATAGATGGATAATTCCAACATTTTCGGGTCCACCATGAGAAAGCGCACCTGGTCGGGTCGGGCGCTGAACAGGATGGAGCAGATCATGGCGTTGAGTGCGACGGATTTGCCCGATCCGGTCGTGCCGGCAACAAGCAAATGCGGCATTTTTGCCAAATTGGCGACCACCGGGTTGCCCGTGATATCCGATCCCAACGCCACGGCCAGGGGATGCCCGGTCTTTATGAAGACTTCCGATTCCAATATTTCACGCAGATAAACCGTGCTTCGAGTTTGATTGGGTATTTCCACGCCGATGACGTTTTTTCCAGGGATGTTGCCCACCACCCGCACCGATGGCGACAAGATGGAGCGCGCCAGATCATCGGAAATCGAAACGACCTTGGAGGCGCGCAACCCCGGAGCAGGGTCAAATTCAAACGTGGTGACGACTGGGCCTGGTATTACGTTGGTTATTTGCCCCTTGATTTTAAAATCGGCCAGTTTCAACTCCAGCAAACGGGCCTGCTGTGTCAGATAATCCCGGTCGATTTCGTTGTTACCCACCGTCGGTTTTTCCAACAGGTCCAGGGACGGTAAAGGGAACGATGCTACCAAGCCGCCACCGGCACCAGCCGTTGTGGCATCCGTCTGACCCGCTCGGAACAACGTTTCCCCATTGCCGATGTCCCCTGCACGGGAAGATTGATCTTCAAAGTCATCGTCAAAATCGTCCCCCGGAGCCCCATCGTTTTGCTCATCGTTCGGACCTGGCAACTCAAAATCCATTTCCTGAGTTTCAAAATCATCACCATCGTCCCTGTCGAAAAAGGGCTGTCTGGTAGTATCGGAGTGCGATGACGCAAAGGGGGTCAAGTCTGGCTGCGGCATGTCGTCAGGATCCCCCGCTGCCAACGGCAAAGCCTCCTCCGAATGGAATCCCAAATCCCCGGACCGCTCCGTGTCAGGTTCCACTTTCCGTTTCTCAGCCAGCGCCTGAATGATCCAGGAACCCGATGCCGGTGCCGTTTCCCGGATTGGCTCGGGCGCGGGGGTGTCAAACGATGATCGGGTCGTATCCGTCTCATCCGGTGGGGTCACCTCCGGTTCGACCATCATATCCGGTTCGATTTCTCTGGTTTGCTGCAAAGATTCGTCAGCGATGACAAAATCGGCCTCATCCCGGGAATGCCGGGAATCCTGATCCTGTAAGGGGGTGGTGTTGAGATCGGGAAATACCTCTTCCCGCTCGGGGAAGGCATCAGTATTGCGGAAATCACGCGTGGCATCGCCGGATACATCATCCAGGGCGGGTTCCTGACGCCCGGTGGATACTTCATCCAAGGCGGGTTCCTGACGCCCGGTGTTGGCATTCGGATGTGGATCAAATGCCATGGGACGCAACCAATCGGGATTTTTCTCTTCCTTCTCGGGTCTTTTAAGGATTGATGTGACCTTGTCCATCGAACCCGCAACCAATCCCGCAACCGGTGCCAATAATTTTCCCGCTGCCAAACGATGTGCGGCAACCTGTGGTTCGGGGTCGTGGTTCATCTGTTCCGTCAATACGGGTTCCACAGGCCGGGTTGCCGCCTCTGCGTGCGGCTCATGGGGTATTGGAATCACTTCCTCATGGGCGGCATGGAAACCTTTTTCAGGTATTTCGGGAACCTGCAGATCGCGAAAACGAAAAGGCGGTATTTCCGTGGCCTTGATGTCACTGATACGGTGTTCGGTGGTGGCGTGGGTCGGGTCGTTCTGGAAATCCTCCGGGATGGTTTGGGAATCCGTCTCGCTTGTCGAACGCCAGGAGAACAGGCCGAACAGGGCAACGACACAATCCTTGATCCACTTCAGCAGGTTGAATAACGAGAGTCGGGTTAAAACCATGAAGGACAGTACGCCCAACATGATCAGGAGCAACAGCGACCCCCAGTATCCAAGTGTTTGCGTAAGCGCCCGGGTTACCATCATGCCTGCCAATCCACCCGGCCCAGCCGGCATATAAGTTATCACCTCGCCCTGAAACATGACGGATAAAATAGTGGTTACCACCGCCAGCAAGGGCAAGGTGCCGATTTGTTCCCAGCTCAGACCGGATGAGGTCTGTCGCATGGCGAAAAAGGCCGTCAGGGCGAAAAACAACGGCACCCATACGGAGGAGTAGCCAAACAATTGCAGCAGGAAATCCGCCAGATAGGCTCCGACAACGCCGCCCAGGTTGGTGACCCGGCCACTTCCGGTATTGTTGAAAGAGGGGTCATGCACATTGTAGGAATAAAGGGCAATGGTCAGATAGGCAGCGATGCCAAAGAGCAGTACCGCCATACCCTCACGAAAAACCGTCCGACGATTTTCCATGGTTTGTTGTTCCTGTTCATTGGATTTGTTCTGTTTCCGTCCCATGACGTACCCTACATTTCCATGACCAGAGGAATGACAGCCGGCCTGCGGCCCAGTTTTCTTTTAAAAAGCCGTCGAATCGCTCTTTGAGCCAGTTCCGTGGGGCCGGCCCCTTCGTCATCCGCGAAATCCATCCCTTTCGGTCCCAGCAGCAACGCCTCTTCCACGGCAGCCTTCGCCTGTTCCAGGAGATCGCGATTGTCCTCTTCCGTGACAACGCCACGGGTGAGCAGTTCGGGTCGTTGCAGCATTTTACCACTGCTTTTTTCGACAATCAGCACCACAATGACCATACCATCTTCCGAGAGATGCCGACGATCACGCAAGACGATGTCGCTGATATCCCCGATTCCTTTGCCATCGACGAAGGTGCGACCGGAGGGGATGCGACCATCGATGGCGATGGCATCCTGGTGCAGGACGATCCGGTCGCCATTTTCCGCCACCAGGGCATTTTCCGGGGCCACTCCCATTTGAATGGCCAATTGGCGATGGCTGTGAAGGTGGCGTATTTCCCCGTGAATGGGAATAAAAAATTTGGGTCGGGTCAATGCCAGCATGAGTTTGAGGTCTTCCTGGGGGGCATGGCCGGAGACGTGAATTTGCGGCAGATTGTATTCGTGGATGACCTCGGCGCCAGAGCGTGACATGCGATTGACCAGGCTCCAGATGGTTTGTTCGTTACCGGGGATGAACCGGGACGACAGGATGACCATATCGCCAGGTTGGATGGTGATTTCCCGATGTTCGCCGTTGGCGATACGGGTCAAGGACGAGTTGTGTTCACCCTGGCTGCCGGAGGAGAGGACGACGATAGTTTGCCGCAGATGCTGGGAAAGGGAGCGCACATCGATGATGGTGCCGTCTGGAATGCGTAGAAATCCGAGTGAGCGCGCAACTTCTATGTTGGTTTGCATGGAGCGACCGCTGATGACAACTTTGCGATTGATTGCACATGCGGCATCAAAAATTTGTTGAATTCGTTGAATATTGGAGGCAAACGTGGCCACGATGATCATGGCCTGGGCCTTGGCGAACACTTTGGCCAGGGCATCGGCGACAACTTTTTCAGAAACGGTTGCCCCGGGGCGGTTGATGTTGGTGGAGTCGGACAGCAGGGCCAATACGCCCCCTTCCCCATAGCGTGCCAGGGCGAAGAGATCGGTGGGGCGATTGTCCACCGGGGTATGATCAATCTTGAAATCGCCGGTGTGTATAATGGTCCCCAGGGGCGTTTTAATGGCCAGGGCGAAAGAGTCGACAATGGAGTGGGATACCTGGATCATGCACAGGTTGAAGGGACCGACCTGAAAAGGTTGCCGGTTGCCACATTCCACCATGGTCGCCCTGTCCAGCAGGCGATGTTCGCGAAATTTGCCGCGCAGCAGCCCCAGGGTCATGGCGCTACCGTAGATGGGGCCTTCGACATCGGGCCAAACGTAGGGCATGGCACCCACATGGTCTTCATGGCCATGGGTCAGGACAAATCCCACGACCCGATCACGATTGGCGATGAGATAACCAACATCGGGGATGATGACGTCGATGCCCGGTGTGTCACTGCCGGGAAAGGCCAAACCGCAATCAACCACCAACAATTTATCGTCAAAGCCATAGACCATTAGATTCATGCCGATTTCGCCAAGACCGCCGAGGGCGATGATCTCCATGGATCCGGTAGCAGTCATCCGTCACAGATCCCCCTGAGCCTGGGTTTTTGCCCGGTCTTTTTCAAAAAGCCGACCTATGACGATGGAAATCTCATAAAGGATGATGAGGGGAATGGCCGCCATTACCTGGGAAAAGGGGTCGGGGGGGACAAGGATAGCCGCGATGATAAAGGCCAAAACAATGAAATATTTTCTTTTGGCAACCAGGTATTCGGTGCTTAAAAATCCAACTCTGATGAGCAACAGCAGGCCAACGGGCATTTCAAAGACAATTCCAAAGGCAAAAAGAAGTGAGAGTACCAGGTCCAGGTATTCCCTGACCGATGGCAACGATTCAATAGAGGGTGTGCTGAAGCTGAGAAAATATTTAAAAACAAGTGGGAAGACAAAGGCATAAGCCAATGTAGCCCCAAAGAAAAACAACACAGGTGTCATGACGAGGAAGGGAAGGAAAACCTTTTTTTCATTCCTATAAAGCCCCGGGGCTACAAATATCCACAATTGCCAGAGGATAACCGGCATGGCCAGGAAAAGACCGGCATAGAAGGAGACTTTCATGTAGGTAAAAAAGGCTTCGTGCAGACCGGTGAAAATCATCTTGGAATTACCGCCGACAACTTGGTGCAAGGGAGCAACCAGAAAGGCGAAAATGTCCTCGGCAAAGGCGAAACAACTAAAAGATGCCACTATGACAGCGACTACCGAATAGGTGAGTCGCCGCCTCAGTTCAATCAGGTGATCGAGCAAAGGGGCTTTATCGTCAAGTTCCTGGGTCATGATGAGGCGGGGGTATCCGGTTTGGTTTCGTGCGGTGGCGGCAACGGGGTTGTACCAAGGTTGACGTGTTTGATATCTGTGCCACTCTTGAGTACAGGGTCGTGGTCGGATCCTTTCACATCAAGGGTATCCGAAATTTTTGGCACTTCATCGGCGTGTGGGTTAACTCTCGGCCCTGGTGGTGGGTGTCGCTCAAAATCGTCCAAATTGACGCTTTCCCGAACCTCGGCGACGATGCGCCGCACTTGGCGCACGGTTTTAGCCAGAGTGCGCGCTACGTCAGGCAGTTGTTCCGGTCCGACGACGAGCAGGGCGACAACAACAATGATCAAAACTTCCATCCATCCCACACCAAACATGGCCCGACCCCATCGGTTTGTGAAACGCGATCACGTTTTTTCTTTTTTTTCCGTCACCTCGGCCTCAACCATTTTGGCCTGTGGTTGTGGTTCCTTGTCGGCGGCCTCCTCTTTTTCATTCATGGCCTCTTTAAAGCTTTTCACCCCCTTACCCAGGTCACCCATGACCTTGGGCAATTTGCCAGCGCCGAAAACAACGAGTACAATCATGAGGATAATGAACAACTCCGTGGCGTTGAATCCCAGCATCTCCTGGTATCTCCTTGCAAATGGACCGTAACCAAAGCCAGCATGCCAGTGGCTTGGGGCGAATCCTACCGGTTAATAGAGCATGATAGACTACAATATTAGCGAAAGGGACGCAAACCCAACGCGCACAAAAACGGGATTATTTTATTTCGAGGATCCTATGCCTGAATTGCCGGAAGTGGAAACCATTTGTCGCGGGTTGGCGCAACGAATTCCTGGGCGCGTGGTAACGGGTGTGGTGACCCGACGCAGCGACTTGCGTTGGTTGATACCGCATGAAACGTTGGTGGATCTCCTTCCAGGTGAAACAATCGTGGCGGTCAACAGACGGGCCAAGTATGTGTTGCTGGTGCTGCCCGTGGGGACGCTCATCATCCATTTGGGGATGAGTGGTTTGCTGCGTGTCGTTCCCGGTGGGGAACCCCCGGGACGCCATGATCATCTGGATATCCTCCTGGATGATGGTTATTGCCTGCGTTTGACCGATCCCAGACGTTTTGGTGCCGTGCTGTGGGGTGGGTCGCAGCCCTTGAACCACCCCCTTCTCGTGCATTTGGGGCCGGAACCTTTACTGGACTCTTTCAATGGTTCGCTGTTGCATGCCTTGTCCGTCGGTCGCCGGCGACCGGTCAAATCGTGGATCATGGATTCCCGGGTGGTGGCGGGTGTCGGCAACATTTACGCTGTCGAATCCTTGTTTGTCGCCAACATACATCCCGGGCGCCCGGTTCATACACTCGATTGGGAAGCCTGCCAACGTCTCGCCCTGGCCATCAAGGATCGCTTGCAGGCAGCCATCATACAGGGTGGTACAACCTTGCGTGATTTTCGTCAAAGTGATGGTCGTCCAGGATATTTCCAGCAATCCTTACGGGTCTACGGTCGCGAAGGAATGCCTTGCCTGACATGCTCCACACCCATAAAATCCTTGCGTCTTGGTGGCAGGTCCAGCCCTTTTTGTCCCGTGTGTCAGCCCGGGCCATGAGGCAAATCTGGCTCTTCGCGGCTTGGGGTGATACAGTGTCACCATGAAATGTCAACTTGGGTGAGCCTTTATCGACATGAAAATTCTAATTGCCGACGATGATGAAACAAATCGGCTCCTGCTGGCTAAAATACTCCAACCCCTGGGGGATTCGGACTTGGTTGTCGATGGGCAGGAGGCGGTTGAAGCCTTTGAATTGGCGCTCACTGAGGGCGAACCTTATGAACTTGTTTTTCTCGATATCATGATGCCGGGAAAAAACGGCTTAGAGGTCCTGAAATGCTTGCGCGGATTGGAACAAAAACACGTATCCCCGGACAGGGCGACCGTTAAAATCTTTATGGTCACCGCCCTGGGGACGGAACAAAATGTCCATGAAGCCTTTGTCGAAGGGAATTGTACCGACTTTTTCATCAAGCCCGTCAACAAACGCATGGTGCTTGAAAAACTGGCTGACAACGGTATCGTCCTGGAATAACCCGAAAAGGCTCTCTTTCCCGTATCGTGACCCAGTGTTGTGGTAAAACCGGTGGCCTTTATTTTTTCAAGGTTCGACTCGTTGTCTGTAGCAGACGTTGCGTCAGTTTGATTAAAAACTGATCCTTCAGTTTTTCCCGGATTTCCGAACCCATGCGCCGCATCAGGTCCTGGTCTATCCGCATGACCAGCACCTCCCCTTGACTGACAACGCTACTGGTACGCTGGGAATTGGTGAGAAAGGCCATGTCGCCAAAAAACTCGCCCGGTCCCAACTGCGCAATGGCAATGCCCCCCTTGACCACGTTGACCTTGCCTTTGATGATGATAAAGAAGGAAGTATCCAAAGTCCCTTCCCGAATGATCTCCCCGTTGGCCCGGAAAGAACGGAAACTGGTGCTGAATGCGGCAATGCGTTTTTTCTCGTAGGTGGAGAATTGCGCAAAGAAAGGCAGTTTGTCCATCAAGGCAACCGCCGTCTCACGACTGACGGCCTTGGCTTCGCCTTCATCGGGGGGTTCGATGACCGTTGTGATGTCTACCGCGGCCGCACCCACAAGGCGGTCCGTGGTTTCCGTCAATCGGACAACCTGTCTACTGATGATATGATCCTTGAATTTTTCACGGCTCTCCTGTTCCAATTCATTCATCATGGCCTGGTCCATCCGCAGTACCAGGACGTTTTCACCCGCCTTGATATTCATGGTACGCGGGGTATTGGTCAGAAAGGAGATTTCGCCAAACATTTCCCCTGGTCCGAGTTTGGCGACAACCGTGGTGTTCTTGGTAACGTGTACGACCCCCTTGACGAGGATGAAAAAAGCGGTATCGTGCGTCCCTTCCTCAACAATATAACTATCCTTTGGATACATTTTAAAGCTGGCATCGCGTTCGGCGATGCGTTTCTTCTCATATTCGGAAAATCGTGAAAAGAAAGGCAGGCTGTTGACCAACTTGAAGATAATTGCCTGGTTGTTTTTGGCGGCTTCCTGTTGTTTGGTCGCCGGGGCAGGGGTATTCTTGGCTTGCGCAGTGGGTGTTTTCTGGACCGAGGGTGCGCCAACGGTGGTGACGGGTTCGGCATTGTTATCGGTTGCAGGCCCGGCTCCAGCAAGTAAACGAACAGATTTACTGAATGCTTCCTCGTTGAATTTGGCCTCCAGGGTAATCAACCCGTTTTGCGCACGAACCGTGATGGGCAGTGCTACCTTCTCCTGATTTTTACCAGCACCCATCGAGGCCATGGAACGCATGCGCTGTTTGAAACGAAACGCATCTTTTTCCAGTTCTCCCGATTTTTCCATGCCCAGAACCATCTGGCGCAATTCGAGGCGAAAGTTCATGGGGGGCTCTGTGACACCCTTGGGGCGATTGCGGACGTCAAAGAGTTCCTCGTCCGCCGTTTCCCCCTGGCGAACCGACAGGATTCCAGCAGCATTTTCCAGGACTTCCTGAGTATCGGTGAATTCCTGACGGGATGGGATGTTTTGTAAATTGCGGAACAAATTGATCGCCTTCAACAAAATCAGTTTGGTAAAGGCTGTAAGGATTACATTGGCAAAATCCCGGTCCTTTTTTTTCTGGATTTCCCCGTAATATCCCACAATGCGTTCGGCCAAGTCGTGAAATCCAAACCAGATGCCATTAGGAACCCCCTCGGGTGCGGAACCGCCGCGAGTGGCCATGGAAAATTCAGCTTCCAAAAGGGTTCCTTCGCGGTGGACAACACGAACGAGCCCTTTGGGTTCCGCCGGGTCGGGTTGCGATACTTGAATGTCAGGAATGGCATCGGGCAATGATTGCAGACTGGATACCGATGGGACATTCTCGGTTTTGTCACTAACACTGCCCCCGGACGTCCGGAGCGCCACCAAAAATGCCAGGAAACTTTTGGTGGACAGGGAATGCAGCGGCTCGTTATTGGTTCCTTGTTGAAAATCAGCCATCAAGGTGCCCAAAGGTTTGGTAATGCGCGCCTCAAACGCCCGATCCAAATATTCGGAGTAGGCGTCATATCGAGTCAGAATCGTTTCCAATTCACGGTCGGAAATGGGCTGGTCGCTGATTTGGGTCGGATCAAAATTGAGTGCATCCCGTTTGGCTTTTTCAATGTTGAGCAAATGACTCTTGACCGCCAGGCGGGCCAGGGATCGATGCATCAAAAGACGAAGGCTGTTTTTGATGTTTTCTTCCAGTTGTTCCGCCAGGGATTTTTTAATATTTTTATCCTCCGTGGCAGTCATTTCTTTTTTTAAGGATTTGATTTCCTTGGCAAAAATCTTTGAGGCAAACGTTCGTTTGGCCTGAGAAACGACATCGTTGTATGCCGCCACATCCGTATCATCGTGTGCCGAACTATTGGCGGGCAAGTGTTGCATCAGCATTTCATCCAGGTCATCGGTGAGTACCTGGTCCGATTCCTTGATGCCCTGGATAATCGCGGACGCCGCGCTATCGCGGATCGAGTCGGCTTCAACCCAGCCCGATAATTCGCTGGAAATGGCATTGAGAAGGCGTAAAGTTTCGTGGCTGATGCTCATGGAGGATTCGCCACCACCCGAATAGGAGGGGGCCAATACCTCCTTGACGGCCAATTCCAACGCCAGGATGCCAACGCCGTCACGATTGAACTTGTGCAACGCGTGCCCAACCTTGCGTATGACCGTTTTGCGGTCCTGGGCCAGGGCCATGGCCAGGGCATGGACGGCCAGGCCTTTTTGAATATCATCCCGTATTTGCAGAATGGTTTTTTCACATTCTTTGAGATGGGCATCCTGTTGTTCCGGGGTGGAGCCGCTGGGAAAGCCCACGTACGTCACTTGTTGCATCTGGGTCAGCACCGTCAGACCGTGGACGGTAAACATCTCTTCGATGGTCAAGTGCCGTTCGGAATCGACCGAGACCTCCATGATAATGGGATCCAGGACATCCTTGTTCCAGGTACGGGCGTCGATGCCACCTCCCGAACCGGTCAACTGGGTGAAAAATCCCCGATCCAAGCGTTGAGAGATCCCCTTTTTAAGGATCAAAATGGGTTTACTGTCATCCCGGACCAAGCCTTTCGGGCTTGAGATGAACATGCCCCATTCGTCATCTCCAGCGGTTTCCAGCATGCGAACCTGGAAATGCATATGCTCTTTATTAATTGCAACAACTATTGGTTTGTCGTGGGTGCATTTTTCCAGGTCATAGGTGAAAAACCTGCGGGCGCGAACTTCTTCATGATTCTGCGGCGGCACGGCGCAGATGATTTTGGCCGGGGGTTGATTTTGACGTGGTTGCCCTTGGATGTTTTTTTCCTGATCCAGGGTCAAAACCATGCCGCCGGGATGCAGATGAATCCCGATCAACCCTTTGAACATGAACTCGGTGACCGCTTTTTTCTTCCGGTCGCTTGGGGGAATGATCTCTGAGGAGATCTCCCGTTGGCCCGAAAGGGTCCTGACACGATAATCCTTTTCGGCTACCAGTTCGATGTGGCAGGAGAGTCCTTCCGTTTCGATGGTAACGGGGCAATACAGGTTTTCCAGGGCGAGAATTCCCAACGGTTCTATAGAGAACGTTTCCCCTTTGGCCGCGCTCCCGGTTTTGCTGGAGGTGGCGGATTTGGAGGGCGGGGACGGTTCACCTTTTCCCTTGGGTGCGGCAGAATCCGCTTTTTTAAACAGACTCATACAGTTTTCTCCCCCTGATACAATTGGGATAACAACAAATTTTTGGTCAAGCATAACACGGTCGACGAAAAAGACCAACAAAAGCCTCAAGGTCACGTTAAAAAAAACACCATCGAGACCTGGGGAAGTGTAATAAAGGATTTTCTACATCAGCCCTGTCAAAGAGTGATTTGGTTTCGCTGGACGGGAAATCAAGGGATGGTCATGGTGAAAAATGTTTCGCCAGAAAGAGAAGGCACTCTTCGGAGGGTATCGGCTTGGAATAGAAATAGCCTTGAATTTCGTCGCACCCTTTTTCCTTGAGAAAGACAACTTCCTCCTCGTGTTCAACACCCTCCGCAACGACCAGGAGTCCCATTTGTTTCCCCAGGGACAGGATTGTGGAAACGATGGTGCGTGCTTCCGGATCATTGCGAATTCCCTGGATAAAGGAGCGGTCAATTTTGAGTGTCTGGATGGGAAAAATTCTTAAACTGCTCAAGGAAGAATATCCCGTGCCAAAGTCGTCCATGGAGATGCGAATGCCAAGATTTCTAATTTTTCTCATGGTCTGGATCGCATTTTCCATGTCTTCCATCATCATGCTCTCGGTAATTTCCAGTTCCAGGTATTGGGGTTCCAAGCCCGATTGTTCCAGGATGGACTGAATGGTAACGATCAAATCATCTCCCAAGCGTAATTGGCGGGCGGAAAGATTGACCGACATCAACAAGGGGGGATATCCCGCGTCGATCCAGGCCTTGTTTTGTTGACAGGCGATTTCCAGGACGCGTTGGCCAAGTGGGACGATCAATCCTGTTTGTTCAGCGACTGGAATGAAATCACCGGGTTGCACCAAACCAGAGGCGGGACGATACCAGCGAACGAGCGCCTCCATGCCGACGACCTGACCGGAATCGGTACGGACCTTGGGTTGGTAGTGGACAACAAACTCGTCATTGGTCAGACCGATCTTGAGGGACTTCTCCATTTCCAACCGTTTCATGGCGCGAATGTTCATGTCGTCTTCAAAGAACCGGAAGGTTGAACCACCCGATTCCTTGGCGTGGTACATGGCGATGTCGGCATTGACGATGAGTTGATCCATGGTGTGGGCGTCATTGGGAAATACGGCAATACCGACACTGCTGGAGATTTCGGCTACCCCTTCATCAAGGGGGAAGGGTTTGGACAACTCTTCAAGAATGCGTCGCGCAATATACTCGGCGTAGAATTGATGCGTCAGTTTGGGCAGGATCACGGTAAACTCATCCCCCCCCAAACGGGCGACAGTGTCGCTTTCCCGGACGCAGGAGCTGATTCTCTGCGCGGCATCCCGCAACAGTTTGTCCCCCGCTTTGTGTCCCATGATGTCGTTGACTTGTTTAAACCGGTCCAGGTCAATGAACATCAAGACTATTTCAGAGTTATTGCGAATGGCCCGACCGATGGATTGACTCAATCGGTCATGAAACAGCGCCCGGTTGGGAAGATCCGTGATCCGGTCGTATTCGGCCTGCTCCTTGACTTTTTCCTCCAGTTTTTTTCGTTCAATAAGTCCGGCTACGGTAAGTCCCACCGTTTCCAAAAATTCTTCTTCTTCGGGATCCCTTGCATGACCAGGATTGACGTAAAGATTGATGACGCCAATGGTTTGGTCGGATTGCACGATCGGCACACAATAATGGCCGTGATCTTCTGCGGAATCGAATTGCAAATGGACCTTATGATCAACATGTGCGGAAAAAATGGTTTTCTTGGTTTGGGCCGCTTTGCCGCACAAACACGCCCCCATTGCAACGCGCGCGCAACGGATTTGATGTTCTTGCGACAACCCATAATGGACTTTCATGTCCAATGTTCCCGTTTCGGCGTTGATCAAAAATATGGAACCTTTGGGTGCCAGGGAAAACCAGGGAATGGAAACAATGATTTTGATCAATGATTCCAGGAGTTCCATCAAAGAGATGCTGGTCAACGCAGATTTTAACAATTGATTGAAAATATCTTTACTTTCGGCATCACGATATTTTTTGGCTTCAACCTGGGCCTGTATGGTCTTTGCCAGCTCCCATTCGTGACGATATTTACGGCGAAATATGCCAATGACGCCAATAACAGCCATCCCGGCCAACCAAAGCAGACCGTGCGTGAACATGAGTTGGTGTTCAAAGATTTTGCCCTGAGACAAAATCGGAGCCATGGGTAATTTGATGCCGATGCCGCCACGAACATCCCCTTCCCGGTAACCTTGATGCGCATGACATTTGAGACAGGCGTTTTTGGTCTCAAGTGGTCGCATGAACCGCAGATACGGTTGACCATCATACGTGACAAATGCCAACGCTTCCGTTCTTCCCCGTTCAAAAGATTGGAGTGTTTCAATCTCCCACGCATCCGGTTCGTTAATGGGGTTAAGGGGCTTGAGACTGGTGATGCGTCCCTGGACGCCGTACAGACCAGTATGGTCATTCATGATCTGTCGCAACATATAGGCAGGGTTCATCAACGTCAGCTGCCGCCCCGAAGGTGTCACGATATCCCGTTCGGGTATATGATTTAAATAGGGATTCGGTGGGGTACGGTCACTGGTTGGCACATAGACACCACCGTGCGATGTGGCCCAATAACGAAATGCCGCATCTTTTTCAAAACTGGCCCGAGCGGTGATGATGGCTTGCTCTTTGATTCGGACATTGTTGGTGTGGATCATCCACGCCAACGAACCGCCAGCCAGCAGTGTCCATATGGCGATACTGGCAGCAATGAGCCGATCCATGGGGAAAAATTTTTCAATCAAGGTCAACCTCGGAATCACGATCAGGTGATGTTATCAAGCAAGCCGGAGAAAAAATGAGTAAACCATTGCATTGATGAATTTTTATTAAGGTCAATCAGTCAATCTTGCTCAATTTGTTTTTCTCGCTCTTGAGAATATCCCACTTGTGCTCAGGAATCCATTTCCGCTGTAACAATGGCTTGCCAGTTTTTTTTCCAAAATTGCGGACGTTGGTGAGCAGTGGGCATTCTGTAAGGGACCGATTATTGCATGGCGGTCAGCTCAGGGTACCTTGTTTCTTTCCTCAAGACGGCTTTGATGGATTATGCGCCATCCTCTTTACCTGTTCCTTCCAGCACTTGCAGACGAAAAAGTAGTCTTCGTTGGTGGCGAAGATGGTTTGGGGCATGTGCGCAGGGAGCCTGCGGGGGTAGCCGCTTCGGCGGCACGGGGACAAAAATGCGTGCTGGTTGTTCCGGGACGAGATGTCCTGCTCACCTGGGTGGAACCACCTAAGGGGGCCAAACGCCGACAGTTGGAAAAAGCAGTGCCGTTCCTGCTGGAAGATGATCTTCTCTCCCCCGTGGAACAATTACATTTTTCCTTGGGTCGCGTTGGTCCCGATGGTCGCCTGGCAGTGGCGGTTGTCGCCAGGAAGGTCATGGATGCCTGGATGGCTTTTGTCAATCAGTTGGGTATTCAGCCTTACGTGATGATATGTGACACGCTGCTTTTGCCTTTGACGCCGGGGACGTGGCACGTTTACCTGGATGAAGAAACCGCATGGGTGCGACTGGGTGCCAACGATGGTTTCATGATCGAACGCGCCAATCTGCTCACGTTCCTGACCTTGGCTCTCAAGCGCTCCGATCTGCCGGAGCGTATCCATGTCGTGGATTTTTCCCGGGATGTGGCTTTTGGTGATTGGTCGGCGTTACCGGTGCCGGTGGAACGGGTCGAGAGTCAGAAAGACCGTATTGTGGAGATGGTCGCCGGTGGTTTGGAAACAGGGGGGCTGAATCTTTTGCAAGGTGCTTACCGGCCGAAAGGATTGTTCGGCGGCGGCTGGAAGCAGGCGCGCTGGAGTGTGGCGCTTCTCGCGGTCTGGATGACGATACGCATCGTGATCGGTTTTGTGGAATTGGGCTATCTGGAAAAACGGGAAGCGGTCTTGAAGGAGCAATCCAAGGCCGTGTTGACCGGGGTATTCCCCGATATGAAAGTGATTGTCAATCCCAAGGCGCAGATGATGCAACGCTTGGCCGAGCTGAAAGGACGGGAAGGGAAAAGCAAAAAAGGGGGCTTTATGGAATGGTTGACCAAAGTGGGTCTGGTCACCAAGGGGGATGAAGCATTGTTGTTCAGTCGGGTCAGCTATCGTGAGGGGATCCTGGGGCTGATCGTCAAAAGTCCCGATAAGGAACGCCTGGAACGCCTGGTGGACAGTTTGACCAAACAACATGGTTTGCATGCCGTCCTGCGTAAAACCGAACGCATTAATGACGGAATCGAAGGGCAGATCGACATTGGGGTGATGTAGGCCATGGGTGGATTATCGGGAGTGCAGGAAACATGGCGTAACCTGGCGGCCAGGGAGCGACGGGTGGTTGTCATCGGTGCGGCGGCGCTCTCGGTGATGCTGGTGTATGCCTTGCTCTGGTCGCCGTTTGTCCAAAGTTTGGAAGGGGCGCGGGCGCGGGTGCAAGCCGCTGTGGACGCTGTAACCTGGATGCGCTCGCAGGCGGCTGAGGCCAAAACCTTGCAAGCGGCGTTGGGCGAGGGGGGGAAAGTGGCCTTGACCGGGACCCTGTCCGCTTTCATCGAAGAAGGTGCCCGCAAAGGGGGCTTGGCAACCGTCTTGAAAGGGGTGGAACCTTCGGGGAATGACCAGGTGATCGTTAAATTGGAACAGGCGCCGTTTCATGCATTGGTTGCCTGGATGATTGATCTCCACGCCAAAGGGATTGATGCCGTGAGCGCATCTCTGGAACGGGACAAGGAGTTGGGTAAGGTCAACGCCCGGTTGGTTTTTGCGCGCACTGGTGGATGATGGGGATCAAGAGTTATCTGGCACTGGGGGTGTTGAGCTATCTGTTCTTTTTGTTGGTTTCCATCCCCGCGAGCCTGCCGTGGTCGTTTCTAAAGGTTGATCCGGGTCTCCTGGTTCTCGATGACATTTCCGGGACCCCCTGGTCGGGTAGAGTGGGTAAGGTGGTCGTGGTCCATTTCGCTTTGGGACCGCTGACGTGGCGTTTGCATGGCGATACCTTGCTGGACTTGGCACCCCGGGTCGACTTTTCCCTGGAAGGGGACAAAGGTTTCCATATGAAGGGATCTGGCATTGCGGCTGTCAGGGAGATGTCCCTCAAGGTCAAAGATTTGACTTTTTCCAGCCCCATTCCCGCATTGACCCCAATCATGGTACGTATCCCGGTGGAATTAACCGGACAGGCCGAAGCTTTCATTAAAGACTTGGCCATTGACCGGAGGGGGTGGATCGTTGCCATCGATGCGGGTGGCAGCTTGAAGGATGTGGCCATTGGCCCGCCTTGGAACAAAGTGTTGGGTGGGTACTCCCTGGAAGCCATGTTGGGGGTGGATGGGGAGGCACTGGTGCGCATCAAGGACAAGGAAGGGGCGATTCGCACACTGTTGGTGGCCAAAATCTTTGCCGATGGCCGCTATCAGTTGCGCGGCACACTGAGCGCGGGCAATGCCATGGATAATCAATTGGCCAACCTTCTCAAAGAGTGGATCGGATTTGATCGTGAGCGCATTTTTCCCGTGCGTGCGTCGGGGCATCTGAATGATCTTCTGTAACAAAGGGAAAATTCCATGAAATGGGGTTTGATTTCCGATACCCACGACCATCTGGTCAATATCCGCAAGGCCATGGATTTGTTTGCCCGGCAGGGGATTGAGCGCGTCTTGCATATGGGGGATTATGGTTCGCCCAAGTCGGTGTTGGCCATGGAAGGGATGACGGTGTGGGGGGTGTTGGGTAACAACGATGGCGAAATCGGTGGATTGAACAGAGCTTTTGCGCACATTGGTGGCACATTGTGGGGTCAGGTCGGTGAGTTTGCATTTTTGAGCGGAAAAGGGGTCGCATACCATGGTACAATCCCCGCTGTCGGAAATGCCTTGATTGCCAGCGGTGCCTATGACCTGGTTGTCCTGGGGCATACCCACACCCCACGTGATGAGTGGCTGGGTCAAACCAGGGTGCTGAACCCCGGAACGGCGCACGGTTTTGGTCGCTATGCCACTGTGATGGTCTATGACGAGTGTGATGGTTCGGCGGGATTGTTCCATTTATGATTTTCCACCGAATGATTGGGAAGGAACCGGGATGGCGATGACGAGACGATGAACAGAAAGCCGCTCTTTTACGTGGTGGACGACGATGCCGTTATCCGCCTTACCCTGAGTCGGTTTCTGGAAAGGCAAGGGTACGAGGTCTTGTGTCTGGAAACAGGCGAGGCGGCCCTGAAAACCCTTGCGGTCAACCTGCCGGATATCATCCTTCTGGATGCCAGGATGCCGGGGCTGGACGGTTTTGCAACCCTTGCCCAAATAAAACGAAACAAGGCGGCTGAACGAATCCCGGTGTTGATGATCACCGGTTTGCATGACGACGATTCGGTAGACCGGGCTTACGAACATGGGGCCGTCGATTTTATCACCAAGCCCATCCACTGGGCCATTCTGCGTAACCGTGTGACGCATTTGCTTCGGGAGATTGACCACGAACGTCGCCTTTATCTCGCGGCCAGCGTGTTCAACAATACCACCGAAGGGATTGCCGTGACCGATACCAGGGGGACGATTCAGTCGGTCAACCCTGCGTTTACCAGGATCACGGGGTATACTTCCGACGACATTGTTGGCCAAAACATGCGTTTGCTGCGTTCGGGACAGCATGATGATGCTTTCTATGCCCAGTTCTGGCAAGCCTTGATCGCCACCGGCAAATGGCAGGGGGAATTCAACAACCGGCATAAGGATGGCTCCATCATTTCCCAATGGGTGACCATCAGCAGTATCGTCGGGGCCAGTGGCAAGGTGGAAAGTTATGTGTGCCTGTATGCCGATTTGACCGCGCTGCGAGAGTCGGAGGCCAATTTTGCGCATCTTGCCGGCCATGACTCCTTGACCGATTTGCCCAATCGCCATTTCTTCCAGGAACGTCTGGCCCAGGCTTTGGTGGAAAACCGCGACCGGTCGGCACGCCTGGGGGTGATGGTATTGGACATAGATCGTTTTAAAGTGGTAAACGACACCCTGGGGCATGACAAAGGCGATCAATTGTTGGTTCGGGTCAGCAGACGCCTGCAAAAGGGACTTCCGCGCTCCATTACCATGGGTCGGTTGGGTGGCGATTCCTTCGGGTTCATCCTGCCCGATCTGGATCATTCCCGGGATGCTGCAGACGTTGCGCAATCCTTGCTGGGGATGCTTGGGAAACCGTTCGTTATCGAAGGCGACGAGGCGTTGGAATTCTATGTGGGGGCCAGTATCGGTATCGGTATTGCGCCGCTGGATGGCATGGATGTCAAAACATTGCTCAAAAATACCGATGCCGCGATGTACCATGCCAAAGGGCAAGGTCGTAATAATTTTCAGTTTTATCGAGATGATCTCAACGTTGCCACCATGGCGCGCATGCGTATGGAAAGCAGTTTGCGCACCGCCCTGGAAAAGGGGGAGTTCGTCCTCTATTTCCAACCGCAAGTGGATGTGGCATCTGGGCTGTTGTCGGGTGCCGAAGCCTTGATTCGCTGGCAGCATCCAAACCACGGCATGATCGCCCCGGGGGAATTCATTCCCCTGGCTGAAGAGACGGGGTTGATCATTCCCATTGGCCAGTGGGCCTTGCAGGCGGCCTGTCGGCAAATGGCCTCCTGGAGAACGAAAGGGTTTCCGCCGGTGCGCATTGCCGTCAACCTGTCCGGGATCCAGTTCAAACAGCCCGATTTCGTCGATCATGTCATCCAGGTGGTGCGTGGTACCGGGGTGGAACCGCAATGGTTGGAGTTGGAGTTGACCGAAACCATCGCCATGGGGGATGTGGAGGAAACTTTCGTCAAGCTGAAAACGTTGTCAGACGAGGGATTCCAATTGGCCATCGATGATTTTGGCACCGGGTTTTCTTCTTTGAACTATTTGCGCCGCTTTCCCATCGATACGTTAAAAATTGATCGTTCCTTTGTGAATAATTGCGTGGAAAATGCCGATGATGGCAGTATTGTGCGGACCTTCATCGGCTTGGCGCACAGCTTGGGCCTTGCGGTCGTGGCAGAGGGGGTGGAACATGAAATACAAGGGCAATTCTTGAAAGAAGAGGGGTGTGACGTTATTCAGGGATTCTATTTCAGCCGACCACTGTCCGCAGAGGCCTTTGAAAGCTATATGCAACAGCATCCCGTCAAACCTTCCTTGGCGGTTGTGGGAAAATTTCCCGATATCCAGGGGAGCGACCGTTTGCCCAGGAGAAAATGGCACCGATGATACACGGATTGTTCGGGCTTTTGTCACTGAGCGCATTGGCTTGGCTCATGAGCGAAAACAGACAACGCCTTTCCTGGCGCCTGCTGGTTGCCGGGTTGGCAATGCAGATCGGACTTGCCGTTGTCCTGCTCAAGTTTCCACCCTTTCGCGCTTTGTTTTTGATGCTTAACGATGTGGTGATCGCCTTGCAAGATGCTATCGGGGCGGGGACGGCTTTTGTTTTTGGGTATCTGGGGGGTGGGACGGCCCCTTTTGCCAAAGGAGAGGGGGGCAGCACGTTTATTCTCGCTTTTCAAGCATTGCCCCTGGTGCTTCTGGTCAGCGCCCTGTCAGAGTTGTTGTATTATTGGCGGGTATTGCCGTGGATCGTCAAAGGTATCTCCAAGGTATTGCAGAAAAGTTTGGGGGTTGGCGGTGCTGTTGGTCTAGGGTCGGCCATGACCATTTTTGTGGGAATGGTGGAAGCACCGCTCCTGATCCGTCCCTATCTGGCCTTGATGAGTCGGGCGGAACTGTTTGCGGTGATGACGTGTGGCATGGCCACCATTGCCGGGACCATGATGGTGTTGTATGCCGCCATACTGGAACCGGTGATTCCGGGTGCCATGGGGCACATATTGACAGCTTCCGTCATCAGCATCCCGGCGGCCCTGATGGTTTCCTTGATCATGGTGCCGCAGCAGGGCCTTAAGACGGCGGGGGAAGAAATGCCCCGATCAGTGGCGGCTGGATCCATGGATGCCATCGTCAAGGGGACCGCCGACGGTGTGACCCTGTTGGTCAATATCATTGCCATGTTGATCGTGTTGGTGGCATTGGTCTCGCTGGTGAACCAAGGTTTGTCCGGTTTGCCGCACTGGCAGGGGGAGGTGTTGACCTTGCAAAGGATTCTCGGTTGGTTCATGGCTCCGGTGGCCTGGATCATGGGTATTCCCTGGCAAGAGGCCCAGGTGGCCGGGTCTTTGTTGGGGACCAAGATCGTCCTCAACGAGTTCATCGCCTACCTGGATCTGGTCAAGATCCCCAAGGGGAATTTAAGTGATGGCAGTCGTTTGATCATGATGTACGCCTTGTGTGGGTTCGCCAACATCGGCAGCCTGGGCATTCTGATCGGTGGCCTGGGGGTCATGGTTCCTGAACGCAAAGCGGAAGTCGTCTCCTTGGGTTTTCGTTCCATCGTCGGTGGTACCTTGGCGGCCTGCATGACCGGGACGATCGTCGGTATGATCGTCTGATCCGGCTTCAGGATGGGGAAATGACTATAGACAAGCACAGCTTTGAGGTACTGAAAGAGCTTGGCTCCGGGCAGGGTGCGCCGGACGAGGTGGTCTCCCTGTATCACCAAGCCTTTCAAAAATTCGGCAGCCAGTCGCTCTGGAATCGTCAGCCAAGCGCATGTCCGACCATTGCGCAAGCGCTGATTGTTTCCGATTGTTTGCGTCGCGAGGGGAATCAAACAACACGTGCCTTTGCCGTATTGCTGGAGGATGCGTGCCGTGCCGCTCTCTCAATTGCAAAGTGACATCCTGCGATTTGCAACATGAGCGAAATGAATTCCCTATGCCGAACAAACCGGATATTCTTTAATCGATAACGCCGTAATCATGGAGACACCGTTATGTCGCAGGCCGTAACCTTTGATGACGTCTGGAGAATGTTTCAGGAAGTTTCCGCGCAAATGAAGGAAACCGACCGTAAATTCCAAGAAATGGTCCGGGAGGACCGTGAGCGAAGGGCGGAACTGGACCGAAGATTCCAAGATACCGACCGCAAGTTTCAGGACACCGACCGCAAGTTTCAGGACACCGACCGCAAAATCCAAGAAACAGACCAGCAGATTAAGGAGGTTTCCACTCAAATAAAGGAAACCGACCGTGAGATCAAAGAGACTGGACAACTGATCAAGGAAGTTTCCGCGCAAATGCGGGACACCGACCGCAAAGTCAAGGAGGTCAGCCAGCAGGTTGGCAACCTGGGTAGCCGGTGGGGGGAATTTGTCGAAGGCATTGTGGCTCCCGCTTGTGAGGCCCTGTTTGCAGCTCGTGGCATATTGGTACGAGAAGTCCATCCACGGATAAAAATGGCATTACCCGACAATCGCCACATGGAAATTGATTTGCTGGCGGTCAACGGCGACGTGGTTATTCCCATTGAGGTCAAGAGCCGTTTGCGTGGGGAAGATGTGCGAGAGTTCATCCAACGTCTGGGGGAACTGAAAGAATTTATGCCACGCTATGCTGATGCCCGGGTGATGGGTGCTGTGGCCGGCATCGTGATTGATAGAGATGTCGATCAGTTTGCCATGAATGAAGGGTTGTTCGTCATTGTCCAATCTGGCGATAGCGTCAAGTTGGCCAATGATGGAAAGTTTGTACCACGTACTTGGTGAGTTGATGAGTCTTTGCAAGGTTCCCTTTGATTATGGACTCGATTATAATGACATTTCAGCATTTTATTGGGTTGCGGTTCAGTGCAGAATATCTTCAAACTCAGGTTGATAAATCAGGCAATGATTGCGACCGCATTGTTTGACGGCATAAAGGGGCAGGTCGGCTTTGCGCAGCAAGGTTTCGGTATCGATGCCGTGTTCCGGGTAGAGACTGATGCCGATACTGGCGCCGACGTGGGCCGGGATGTTGTCAATAATGCAAGGCTGGTTGATCGACTGGACACGGTAAATTTGTTCTTGGCGTGTAAAGGCTATACCGCCATGGTGATACAAGTGTTTTCCGTCATGCCAAGGTAGTCAAATACCAATCGCACACGCCTATTCAATTGGCGCATTTTCTGCGCCACATTGGAAACCCCCTTGTTTTTGATGACCCCGATTGCGAATCGGCGCAGCCTGGTAACGTTGACCGGTCCGTGGCCAGTTCTGATTCGAGATCGATCTTCGTCAAAATTCCAGTCGATCACATAGTGGCAACAATTTTCGATGGCCCAATGGCCCCGGTTGGTGGCAAGGATACGCCTCGCATCCGCCTGTTCTGGCGAACAACTGGTAACACGACTTGGAAGGTTATCTGATTCCGTGGTATAAACAATCTTGACTTTCATTAAGAATTTGGAGAGGTTGTTTGCCATGTTTCCCCTTGTCGAAACGCCATTGATCGTTCAAACGTGGA
>JADGCN010000149.1 GCA_015228975.1 Magnetococcales bacterium | reverse complement strand
CCAGCAGGCCGTTATCATGAGCCTCATCATCATCGGCGAAGCTGCAACGAAAATAATGGACCGTTACGCCGAGTTCATCCAAGCGCACCCAGGTGTGCCGTGGCGCAGTATGCGTGGGATGCGTAATCGCATCGCCCATGGCTACTTCGATATCAACCTCGATGTTGTATGGAATACGGTGCAAACAGCACTGCCAGAGTTGCTGAAGCAACTGCCAGACGTGTGTCAGAATCAAAAATAAGAATGATCAGGAACGTTGGAATGACAGGTTTCCGGTGCCCCTTTTTGGAAAAGTCCGGGTAATACATAATGAAGGCGGGAACTTTTTCTTTATTCTTGCCACCCATGAGGTATATTCCGTTTTGTGAAGCCACAGAACCTGGAAACACAACCAATTGGCAAACAATGCAACTCGGGTGAGATGCTTTGCATGATTCAAATGCTTTAAAAAGCCGTTTTTAGAAATTACTTATAAACTGGGGGCAAAAACATGAAAAAAATATGTAGAAATATTGTCAAGGGGGGAGTCATTTTATCCGCGCTGGTGCTGCTCTTGCCGGACGAAGCCTTTGCGCAATCCGGAAGACGGATTTGTGGACGCTGGGCACAAACAACAACCGGGTACGTTGGTTTGCTGGTTGACGTGGAAAACAGTTCCCAACAGGCGAATGTGGTCTGCGACAAGGTCCGCAGCATCGATCAAATCAGTTACATGCTGGGGATGCAAGCGTCAGATTCTGCCAATAGTGCTTGGCAAGTGAATCTGAACGGCTTGAACTGGGTGCATCAGAGTTCCACCGCTTGTGAAAACGTCGGCAAATTATTCACCGACAGCAGGTATACCAGCTCCGACATGTGCGACAATATGGAGGGGTATTATATTTATGTTGTCGTAAAAAATAACGGAAAAACTACCTATTTCAAGAAAAGTTCAGTTTCCGCCCTTGATCTCCTGATTGCCGCAAGCACCAAAATCGCCAAGGATGAATTGAACGCCATCGCTGCGAAAGCCAAGTCCGTTTACTCCAGTGCCAAGAGCGCTGCCCTGTCGGGCTATCAAGCCTCCGTCTCCGCAATGAAATCAGCTTTGAATGCCGCTCTGGAAGCCGTATTCAGGCAGGTTGGTGGAAAATTTATCAGTGATAATAAGGCCATTATCACGCAAATTCGCACCAATTTGAAAAACCTCGATACCGATACCAAGACGGCCTACACCCGCATCCAACGTGCGCTCCCCAACGGGATGATCACCTCCCAAATGGCCATCGACATGAAGGCCTTGATATCTAAAATTGGTATGGCGGCCAACCAGACCAATATTCCCAACAAGGTCACCAACTCTTCGGTGGGCATTCCCCTGGTTGGCGTCGAAGCAGGCTTGGTCGCCGGGGTTGAATCCAACATATCGTTGGTCATGAACATTCAACCCGATAGTAGTGGAAAATATACCTTTGCTATCGTTTCCTATTCCGGCGGTACGCTTGGTGCCACAATCAAGGGTGAAGTCGATGGGGGTGGCTTGGGAATCGCATGGAGCCCGGGCACTATCGATGATAACGATGGTTGGTCCGTGGGATTCGGGGTCAGCGCCGCTTTGGGATCAGGAGCGGACCTTGGTTTGTCTTGGGGTGTCGCAAAGGGAATGTCCGGGGCCTCCAATGCCATTCCTGGATTCTCCTTGAGTACTGCGCAAGGGGCTGGCGTCGATGCATCATTCGCTGCTGGCTATACCAAAACCCTTGTCAAAGCATCGTTCTGATTGTTGACCTCGCCCCCCCCTCCCCCGAAAGTGTCCTCGTGTGAGGGGGGGCCTTCCCGCCTCCGTATCATTTTTGCAGCTTTCGCCAAAGAGCCGAAGAATTTCCGTGTACTGGTCCGCCGGAAATTGATCACACGACTTGATAGATTCAGGTATACTTGTGAAACTTTTGCGGGGGATCACCTTGGTTTGCCCATTTCGCGTTGTTTGCGAAAAGGGCAAACGCATTGTCGGTGTTCAGGGAGTACCTGATGCATGAAACCCGGAGCAACACGGTTCAAACAGACGGATTGGCATTGCCCAGCAAAGTTTCGTCGTGAAACCAAGCCAAGGTTGAACGGTAATTGACCACATCACCTACCACAATGATGGCGGGGGGGAGTACGTTACGGGTTTTGATATCGGCAACAATGTTTCCCAGGGTGGAGACCAGTGTTTGCTGACGCTTGGTAGTAGCCCAGCGGATCAGAGCCACGGGGGTGTCCTTGGAGCGCCCGGCGGCGATGAGGCGTTCCGTGACATGGGGCAGATTTTTGATGGCCATGTACAGGACCATGACCGGGAATGTGCGGGCCACCCCTTCCCAATCGATGCGGGTGGCGTGGGAATCGTCGTTGTCGGGGGCGTGTTCCCGGGATTCATGGCCGGTGATGAAGGCAACGTGGGCGTTGATGTCGCGATGGGTGACCGGGATTCCGGCATAGGCGGGTCCGGCGATCCCCGATGTCAGGCCGGGTACGATGTAAAAAGGGATCCCTTCGGCGACCAAGCGGCAGGCTTCCTCGCCACCACGTCCGAAAACAAAGGGATCCCCACCTTTCAGGCGAACCACTTTGCGGTTGGAATGCGCCAGACGCACCAGCAGGTCGCTGATCTCCCTCTGACTCATCGAGGGGTGTCCACCGCGTTTGCCGACATAGATTTGTTCGATATCCGGGGGTACCAGAGCGAGGATTTCCGGGGAAACCAGGGCATCGTAAACGATAACCTCAGCCCGGGAAATGGCCCGATAGGCGGCGAGTGTCAACAATTCCGGATCGCCCGGTCCCGCTCCGACCAGGGCGACAACACCAGGAGCGGGGGTGCGGACCCCATCGTGCAAGGGCAATGAAACGGGGACGGGATCGGATAGGGGATCGCTCATCGGGACGCTCAAGACCTACTTTTTCGCCTCGGCGCTTTCGATGAAGGCCCGAAGTACCCCACACCATCCATGGCCGATGTTGGTAGAATTGTAACCGCCACCCCCCACACCCACGATGCGGCCATGTCCGAAGCTTTCGGCCATCTGGGCGAGACGCAGGGCCACATGATAATGGGCGGTGGGGGACAAACGCATGTTGGTGATGGGATCACCGGCTATGGAGTCGGCACCACACTGAAAAAAGATGAACTCAGGTTTGGCCTGGGTTAAAAACTCGGCCACCCTGGGCCAGCTCTGGAAGAAAAGGGTATCGCCCGTACCCGGGGGCAACGGGATGTTCATCTTGGTCCCTTCCGCGGCACCCTTGCCGGTTTCGTGGGCGTGGCCCGTACCCGGATAGAGGGTGCGGCCATCCTGATGCAGATCGACGATGTAAACATCGGGATCGGTTTCAAAGCCGTAGAACACGCCATCACCATGGTGGGCATCAATGTCGATGTAGGCGATCCGTTTCATGCCGAATTCGTCGCGCAGGCAGTGGATGGCGACACCAACATCGTTGAACACGCAAAACCCCCCTGCCCGGTCCCGCCTGGCGTGATGCAGACCGGCGATGGGGATGAAGGCGTTGGCGATTTCTCCCGCCATGATTTTACGCGTGGCATCGACGGTACAGCCCACCACATACGAAGCTGCTTCGAAGATGCCGGGAAATGCCGGGGTATCGCCGTAATCGAGATACCCTTCCCCGGTTTGCGAGCGATCCTCCACCAGATCGACGTAGTCTTTCGTGTGGAATTTTTCCAACAGGGCGCGTTCGGCGAATACGGGTGTTTTGACGAGTGCCCGTTGGTCCAATCCCTGGAGTTTGGCGGCGGACCAGAAGGCTTCCAACCGATGGGGGCCGAAGGGGTGACCGCCACCAAAGCCGTAGTCACCGATCTCTTTGCCGACATAGACGCTTGCGGTTTTTGCCATCGTTACCTCTCCAGGTTACCGGGTGATCACCACTTTTTGGTAAAGCCCGCCAAAGGATACCTCTTTGTGAACTTTTTGCAGGGGCATCCCTTTGGGTAGCCAATCGGTGATTTCGTTATTCCACATGTCCATGGCGAAAGGTTCCAGGGTGATCAGGATCGGGGCCATGACATAGCGAAATGGGTTGAACAAGTCGGGTCGGTGATAGTCGGTGAAAATGACCCGTCCCCCCGGTTTGACAACACGCATGGCTTCTGCCACGGTTTTTTGGCGCACTTCCAAGGGTTGTTCGTGCAGCAGGAAGAACACTACGACGTGATCGAAGGTGCCGTCCGGGAACTCCAGCATGGAAGAATCCTGACGATGCAGTGTGACATTGCCGTGGTCTTTGATTTTTTTGGCGACGTTGTCCAACTGCACCTGGGCGACGTCGATGATGTCGAACCGGCTGTCCGGTGCGAGGCGTGCGGCGACGCTGGGTGAGAAGTCGCCGTAGACACAAGCCACCTGCAACACGCGCCCGGATATGGACTGGCCCAATGTGTCCAGCACATCATCGCGCAAGCGGGCGAAATTGCCCCACAGGATCAGGTTGACGACCCATTGCCGCTCAAAAACGCGCACCCCGGTGGGATGCAGGTAAGCCCACCAATAGGTCTCTTTCAGGTATTCCGGGACATCGGGGTACGCCTCCGATGTTTGGGTACCCATGGCTGGCGCAGGATTGTTTTCCAGGGCGGCGTAGGGGGATGATGCTCCCGCTGCCGAGGCTTTTTCCATGGACCACTCCCGATTGGTTGGCAAGGGTTGTCGTGACGGTTGGATGAATGGGGCACACTACTAAAACCACAGCCAAAAAACAAGGGGGCGTTGGTAGAGGCTGCAAAACCGGGTGGGCATTCCTGCCGTCGGATATCGGTTGGACTGGTTTAAGATACGAAAAACCCCATCAGGCCAACAGGGAAGAGGTCACGAACTTGCGTGTACCGCTGGCCAACGCCCGTGCCAGCGTCTCCTGGTGCGCGGGCTGACGCAGCAGGTTTTCCTCGCGACGATTGCTCAAGAAAGCGAGTTCCACCAGCACCGATGGTACGTCCGGGGCCTTGAGGACCGCAAACCCCGCCTGTTTCACTTCGTTGAAATGCAAGGACATGGAGGGCACGCTGCCCATTTCCTGCAACAATTTTTTACCGAACACCAAGGCGCGGTTCAGGGAATCCCGTTGCGACAAATCCATCAGGATGCCCCGAACCTCGGGATCGGGAACGAGGGCGAAATCGACCCCACCGATCAAATCCGCATCATTTTCATGCTGCACCAGATTGCTGATAGCCCGATCCGGAGCCGGTTTCCCCCGCTCCGACAGGGTGTACACCGAAGCCCCCTGGGCATTTCCGGTACGAAAGGCATCGGCATGCAGGCTTACGAACAAATCCGCCCCGTGCAACCGCGCCAAGGCGACCCGGCGATTGAGGGACACATAATAATCACCCGTCCGGGTCAATTGGGCCTGGAAACCGGGTATTTGATTGATCTGCCGCGCCAATTTCAGGGCCACCTGCAATACGACATCTTTTTCCATGGTACCGCCGAAACCGATGGCCCCTGGATCCTCGCCCCCGTGCCCCGGGTCGATGACAATGGTGACATCACGAGAATTATTCCCTTTTTTTGCGGGTTCCGGGTTTTTTTTCGCCTCGACGTAATCCTTGCGCAACAGGTCGAGGACCAAACGGTGCCCTTTGTCCCCGGTCGCCTTGAGGACAAAGGAACGGGGACGGATTTCCTCATTCAATTCAAAGATAGTGCGCACCACGTTGGGAGCCAGATTGCTGGCGCGAATACGGGTCACCACCGAATCGGTTTGATTCATGCGTTGCGGATTGACATCCATATAGGCATCCTGGAGATCGACAACGATGCGTTCGGGATTGCTCAATTTGATCAGGCTGTGTTTGGCCACCTGACTCAAATCGAACACCACCCGGGTGTGATCCGGGGCGGTCCAGACACGCAGATCGGTGATGCGATTGGCCGGACGCAGGGAGGCATGGGCCAAGGGATTCGGCAGCAGCAGGCCCGCCGCCGACGACAGGGCGAGAAATTTCAGCAGTTCCCGCCTGGAAGTGCGCCTTCCCGCATCCAACTCAAGCTTGTTTTGTACCCGAACGGATGAAATCATGGTAGTCTGTATCCCTTAGTGCAAACCAAAACAAGACTATTCGGAGTCCGCAATGTCCAGCGTTGATCCAGACGAAATCGCCAAATTTGCCGCCATGGCCCATGAATGGTGGGATCCCGAAGGCAAATTCAAACCTTTGCATCAGATCAATCCCCTTCGCATGGCCTACATCGCCCAATGCGCCGACCGATTCCACAGTTCGGGACTCAGCGGACTATCCATTCTGGACATCGGCTGCGGCGGCGGCCTTTTGGCGGAAGAACTTTGGCAACGTGGTGCCCATGTCGTCGCCATCGACCGCTCCGAAACCATCATCGAGGTGGCCAAGGCGCACCAGCGTCAATCCGGTTCGGACGTTGCCTACCTTATGCAAACACCAAGCCAATTAACAGAAGCTGGAAAAGGACCGTTCGACATTGTCATGGCCATGGAAGTCTTGGAACACGTCCCCGATGTCTATGAATTCCTTGCAGAATCAACATCAGTCCTGAAACCGGGCGGTTTGTTGTTCTTCGCCACCCTCAACCGCACCTGGCAATCCTGGCTCAAGGCCATTGTCGGAGCGGAATATATCCTGGGTTGGCTACCCCGGGGGACACACAGTCACGATAAATTCATCCGCCCCTCAGAATTGGACCAACACCTGCGGCGAGCCGGCCTCAACATGGTCGATCTCAAGGGTATGACCTATGCCCCCTTGTCGGGGCAATGGCGCCTCGATGACGATGTCAGCGTCAATTTTCTGGGGTTCGCCCGCTATCAGGGGACTTGAGATCCGCGGACCCGTGTCGTTTCACCAACAGGTGCTTTTGCAGGTTGCCCGCATTGCCAAACACTAAAATTTCGGCGTTACCGTCACGACCACTGGCCCAAACGGCAAACCCATGTTCGGTAGCCACTACCTGATGCACGGGATTGTCGGAATCCAGGGTGATGACCGTCGTGGGGACGCGACCCTCCCGAACCCCCGTGTCCCGGGAGGGATCGACCCGGGTGGCCACGCGCATCACCAACAGGAGGGAACCCAGAAGGATCAACACCCCGCCGAACACAACCACACCCTTGAGGAGACGCATGCCGGTCATGAAAACCTCCCTTTTCGTTGCCAAGTCTTTCCCGGATCACCCGCGCCCATGAACCGGGTCCGTACCCCCCTGCCCCCGGAACTGGTGGGGGAGCGTTTGGATAAGGCGTTGGTGGCCCTGGATGCCTCTTTGAGCCGGGCGGCCATTCAACGCTTGATCCGCGAAGGCCGGGTTTGGGTCGATGATGTACCGATCCTCGCCGCCGCACAACGCTTGCGTCCGGGGGCGATTGTGCAGTGGACGATCCCCGATCCCGAACCTTTGGGACTGCAACCGGAAACCATCGCCCTGGACATCACCTTTGAAGACGACCATGTCCTGGTCATCAACAAGCCCGCCGGCATGGTGGTGCATCCGGGGGCTGGCGTCAATTGCGGAACGCTGGTGCATGCCGTTTTGGGATATTGTGGTGATGAATTATCCGGGATTGGCGGCGTATTGCGCCCCGGGATCGTGCATCGGCTGGACAAAGATACCAGCGGATTGCTGGTGGTTGCCAAAAGCGATGCGGTCCACCTGGATTTGACCCGACAATTCGCCGCCCACACGGTACAGCGCCGTTACACGGCCATCGTGCGTGGCGTTCCCCGCGATCGATCCGGGACCATCGACGTCCCCATCGGGCGGCACCCCACGGCCCGAACCAAAATGGCGGTGCGGCAGCAGGGGGGGCGTGCGGCCATCACCCGTTACGAAATCGTTGAGCCTTTGCTGGACGCCACCCTGATCCATTGCCACTTGCAAACGGGTCGCACCCATCAAATCCGGGTGCATATGGCGCATATCGGCCATGCCGTATTGGGTGATCCGGTGTATGGCGCCGGTTTCGCCCCGGCCAAACACTGGCCCGAAAAAACCCGGCAAATCGTCGCCCGCTTCCAACGCCAAGCGCTGCATGCCGGCATTTTAGGGTTTCGTCATCCGATAACCGGGAGGGATCTGCGGTTCACCGCCGCGCCCCCGGAGGATTTCAATGTTCTCTTCGATAGTTTGAGGAAATAACAGGAATGGTCCGCCAGGGAAGACAATTTGAACAGGAATAGCAGTAGCAATGGCTGATATTCCTGATACGTCATGGACGGGATGAAAGAATGCTTTAAACCGCAACCAACACGGGAAACGTAGTTTTCCAGTGTCATTCCCGCGAAA
>JADGCN010000148.1 GCA_015228975.1 Magnetococcales bacterium | reverse complement strand
AGCAAACGGCTCGAAACCATGCGCAGACCACCAGCATCCAGCCTTGCCAGATATTCGTCATCCATCTGAGACAGGTCATGTTGGGATAGAAGCATTCTACACCGAGGATACAAGAGTCGTTAAGGAAGGCTGAATTTCGACTCATTGTCGCCTTGTTGTCAAGTGTTAACGTGACCATGCCCTACCACTCCGCACCAATGCCAGAGAACAGGTGATCTGGCCGGGGGGTCTAAACGGTTACCTCTGTACCTTCTTTTTTGTCGGCAGCTATACGCGACAATAGTTCTGTCCGTAGATCGGTATAATGCTGGTGTAGCTGGTCAAGATCTTGTTGTTGCCGACAATGACGGCCAGTCAGGAAAGGCTGTAGGTGCCGTCTCACCATGACCGGCAACACATTTTTTGTCAATCGCCTCCAGTCTTCTTCCGTTTCAGATTCAGGACCACGCTCCAAAGCAATGCGCATCTTCCCCGGTTCCGCTATTTCTTCTGGACCGTCTATCTGGCCAGCACCCGATAGCGCATCACACCATTCATCCAACACGGCACCATTGGATAGGTTGCGTCCGATTTGCACCAGTCCATCCCGCTTTTCGTCCGATACAGCGGAGTAGCGGAAGGTATGCAGGACGCAACGTGTCCAGGTCTCCTCCACACTCTGCAGGCGGTAGACGGCATTGTTCAAACGGAAATCGGACTCCAGGAATAACTCTGGCTGGGATGGAATGACTGATGGTCCATCAGACGAGATCTGAACAAAGGTTGGTGTAGAAAGATCAGAAAAGTCAATTTTGACGGCTATTTGTGCTTCTGTTTTTGGCAGATCTGGGAACTCTGCAAGAAGAGGATCTGGTGATAGGTATGAGCACGTGGAATCATGCGCTTGGTGTATGTTTTGTTCAGCAGGTGAGTGTACGTCAACACGCCAATTTTCAGCAGTTTGAATGGCATCTAACCAAGTTTTTATCCAGCTTACTAGATTACACCCCCTCCAGTAGCGTGTTGCAATCTGCTCCGCATTCTTTCTGCTGAAACCATGTTTTTTAATGATGGCAGAGGCATCAGACCAATTGCTTGTCTGGGCATAGAAAACCGCCATTAGCAGGTGGTCTGATGGAATGGCGTTCTGCTTGCGCATCAAGTACTCGTTGATTGGTAAATATTCATCTGGTTTTTGTTCCACCAGAGCCGCAAGCCCCGCCATACGAAGGAACCACGCATCATCTGGGAAAAATTTAAGTGCTTGTTTGGCGATTGCCAGAGCTTGGCCGCTTGTTTTTGAAATGGCCTGCCGAATTTCATGCTTGAAGCTAACAGGAGTATGAACCGAGAGCATTAAATCGCGATTACTCCTCCCGAACACTCGGTATGGATGGAGAGAATTCATCCGCATTGTAGGGGTTGATTCTTTCATCAGATCACAAGAACAGATGTCAATTCAATTTTTGGAAAAACACACCAATTTGGTGGAGGGGTAGGTTCATGGCTGTTCATCGGTCATCATGTACACCTCTATGCGCACCCGCACCTTTGTCTTGACCATGGAGTTGATCCCCATTGGTTGCTGGTTTCCATTTCCGTGCAATCTCTTGCGCTTGAGCAATTTGAGCAGCAGTCATCCGTCTCGCGATTCCATCACGACGCTTAATGGCATCCTCATCCCCTTGTACCGCTGAGAGGGAATACCACATGTGAGCCTGCACATGATCAATTGGAACGCCACGGCCATTTTCATACATGTTCCCAAGGCTGCGCTGAGCACCTGCATCCCCCTGGTCGGCAGCTCTACGGAACCATTTCACCGCCGCCTGGATGTTACGCGGAACGCCGTCTCCTGAGGTATACATGATGGCGAGGTTCTTTTGAGCCGTCACATCATTTTGTTCGGCAGCCTTACGGAGAAATTTTTCTGCTTCTGCATTGTCATGAGGAACGCCTTGGCCTTCATGGTACATCATGCCAAGCTGACCCTGTGCCTCGACGTTTCCTTGTGCGGCAGCGATGTGTAGCCATTTTGCTGCTTTCTTGTAGTCCTGGGGAACTCCCTGTCCGAGGTAATACAATCCGCCAAGTTTGGACTGGGCAGCCGCATCCCCCTGGTCGGCAGCTCTTTGAATTGCACCAAGATCGTCCTGCGCACATCCTGGTCCATGGACAGCAACCAGAATGATGACCATCAGTAGGTGTGCAGATTTCACCACAGCCATACCTCCGCCGAAGGGACACATGTCCTCAGGATGTGGCATACTACCAGACGCAACAACACGCTGTAAAAGGAGAAAAACATGTCCATATTCAGGAGTCATGGGGAGCTGGATAAAAGCATGGGGAAAGCCAGATTTTCCGAACTGGAGGTTCACGTCAAAGATGTGGTTCGGAAAAAAGACTTGGTACCATTTAACATCGCTAAAACCAACGCATTCTGGTACTCTTTTTTACGTAACTGAATCTCTTCATCTCGGTTTGACAAAAAGGCCATTTCCACTAGGACGGACGGGATAGCAGGTGACCTTAAAACGGCAAACCTCGCATATTTGACAGAATGACAGTGAAGTCGCAGAGAGGGAACCTTTTTGATGGAGGTCAACAGACAGCCACTGTAGGCCATGGCGCGGCTGTGGACATTGAAATTTGGTTTGCGCTGGCCAGGCAGACAGTACACCGACGCGCCCCGGGCTGAGGGAATCTGAAAAGCGTCCGCATGCAGACTGATAAACATGTCTGCCCTATGCCGACTGGCAATGGAGATCCGCTCACGTATGGGCACGAAATAGTCATCAGTGCGGGTCAAAATGGCATTGTAACCAGCCGCGCCCAACGCGTACACCAGTTTATAGGCTACATCCAGGGTGATATTTTTTTCATGGGTCCCACCAGCACCGATAGCACCAGGATCTTCTCCACCGTGGCCTGGATCCACCACAATGACTGCCTGCCGCCGCGCAGCTTGCGCTATTTGGTAGACCCGATCTGGATTGTTGTATTTCTGCGTCAACTCTCTGGCATGAAGAACAGAGGGAGACCAATGGCACTTAGTTAAGGAAAAAGCATCATTAAATCAAATTGTTGTAATGTGGTCTGGATGCGGTCTTTGTGTTCGCCAGCCCGAAATGTCCGGGGTGTCCGACGGTTAACACTGGAAACAACGCCCGCTTACCCAAAATTTCAATGATTCTTACTCATTGCAACCATCTGTTTTGTAAGAGTGTTTCTCTTATCTAAGTGCCATTGCAGAGGGAGACAAGATCAAACCGCAGCCAGCAAAAAGCATGGTTTTCAAAAACTCTCTCCGCAACATTTCTGCGTATTTCTCCTCATGTACGGTGTGCCAACATCTTGGCGTGAACTTGGGTTGCACATTATCGCAAGCAATATAGACGCCAAACGCACATGTTTTTTACTCTTGGCTGAGAAGCCACCTTGTCGGTTTTCGGTCTCCTGGAACAGTTCCGACAAGGTTTATCAGGGTGAACCGGTCAGGGGGTGCTTGGTGGGAGTGGATCCCTGCGTTATCTACGAGCCAGTGTCGTCGCGGCCTGAAGCCTTTTTACCTAACTGGACCATTGAAAATGTGGCAACGACGTGGCAGCATGATCCCAGCCAACAGACACGCAAACAGGATGAAATTTATGAGATCTTTTATTGGTGGAATCCGCGAGGCTGCTGAACAGGGGGATGCCAAAGCGCAGTTTCGTCTCGGCGCGATCTACGAGAACGGTCGCGACGTTCCCCAAGATATGACAGAAGCTATAAAATGGTACCGTATGGCTGCCCAGGAGGGGGATGCCAAAGCACAGCTTCGCCTCGGTTCAATCTACAGCAACGGGCGAGACGTTCTTCAAGACGAGGAAGCAGCAGTGAAGTGGTATCGCATGGCGGCAGACCAGGGGGATGCCGTTGCCCAGAGCAAACTTGGCCAGATGTACGAGCAAGGCACAGGGGTATCACAGGACTTTCATGAGGCAGCAAAATGGTACCGGAAGGCAGCAGACCAGGGGTTTGCCTTTGCCCAATCCAAGCTTGGCATGATGTACGATGATGGTCGAGGTGTTCCACAGGACGATAAAGAGGCGGTGAGTTGGTATCGCATGGCTGCACAGCAGGGAAATGTTTTCTCCCAATGCAAACTTGGCATGAAGTACACTAATGGCCGGGGTGTTCCACAGGACGACAAGGAGGCGGTGAATTGGTACCGAAAGGCTGCTGAGCAGGGGGATCCTATTGCCCAGTACAGTCTTGGCTGGATGTACACAAAAGAACGAGGGGTTTCCATGGACTACAATGAGGCGGTGAAGTGGTATCGCATGGCTGCCGATCAAGGAAATTCTGTTGCCCAATACAACCTTGGGTTGTTGTATGCAAATGGCCGAGGGGTTTCCCATGACGATAAAGAGGCAGTGAAGTGGTATACCATGGCTGCTGATCAGGGACATTCCATAGCACAGTCCAATCTTGGCTGGATGTACGAGCAAGGCAGGGGAGTTCCTCAAGACAACAAAAAGGCTGTTGATTTATATAGCAAGGCTGCCTATCAGGGTAATGCTAGAGCCCAATACAATCTTGGCCGAATGTACGAGCAAGGCCTGGGCGTGTCACAGGACGACGATGAGGCAGTGAAGTGGTATCGCAAGGCTGCCGATCTTGAGGATATAAGAGCTCTGTATTCCCTTGGCGGGAGGCACGAACAAGGCAAAGGAGTGCTACAGGACTATGCGGAGGCGGTAAGGTTGTACCGCAAGGCTGCTGATCACGGGTCTGCCAAGGCCTCTTTTCGTCTTGGTTGTATGTATGTACAAGGCATCGGTGTTTCACAAGACTACAGAGAGGCGGTGAACTGCTTCATCTTGGCCGCTGATCGAGGTTATGCCAAGGCCCTGTACCATCTTGGCTTTGCGTGTGAGCAAGGCAGAGGTGTTAATAGGGACTACATTGAGGCGGAAAGGTGGTATCTCAAGGCAGCCGATCAGGGATCTGCAAAAGCTCTATTTCGCCTTGCCTGGATCTACGAACAAGGCTTCTGTGTTCCTCAGGATGGCACGGATGAGATGACTTGGTACCGCCAGGCTGCTGAGCAGGTCAATGCCAAGGCACTACTTCGTCTTGACTGGATGCTTGAACAGGGTGCCGGAGTTCCAAAAGATGACGTGGAGGCGGTGAACTGGTATCGCCAGGCTGCTGAGCAGGGGGAAGCCTTGGCCCAATTCAACCTTGGATTGATGTACGCCCATGGCCGAGGCGTTCCCCAAGACGACAAAGATGCAGCGAAGTGGTATCGCTTGGCTGCTGATCAGGGGGAGACTTACGCCATGGGTAACCTTGGCCGGATGTACGAGGAAGGTAAGGGCGTTCCACAGGACTACCAGGAGGCAACAAAATGGTATCGGAGGGCGGCCGAGTCTTTAATGTTGGATGAATAGGTCAATAGGGGGGGCTGTTTGCAGGGAGGAGGGGGGCTGCCGTCGTTGTTCCAGCACGGACACCAACATCATCGGCTACTGCAATCGGCAGAGTTTTACCGATTTAGTTTCGCGGAACTGTTCCGGTAAAGTCCAGATGGCAGGTGCCGGGTCAGTTTCATTCCGACCGCCATGGCAGGCAGGGGGGGGTAATCATGGATAGAGGAGAGGATGATGTCTGGGAGGGAATGACGTTTTTTGCCAGAGAGCAGAGACCGAAGCGGATTTGCAGGTTCCTGCAGGTGCCATTGGACGGAACACTTTGTGCTGGCCCATAAAAAGCTGGTACGATGAGCAGCATAGGGTTGCTTAAACAGGGATGCCAGCTCATGAATTACACTCAGCTTCTCCACGAACTCCAACAGGCCAGCCTGTTCGATCTGTTCCGATTGAATACGGGTATCGGCCAGATGTTGGATCAGCCTGATCGAATCGCGGCGGTCAAGCGGCAACTGTGTCTTGGCCAGGAGATCACCTATTTCGACCGAGACGAAAATCGTTTGATCCCAGCTGTCGTGGAGGAGATCCAACGCACCCGCCTGCTTGTCAGGAACAAGGGGGACGGCAGACGCTGGAACATTTATTTCTACATGGTCAATCTGGATGGAGTGGATACTGATATCCACCCCCAAAGTGGACAGAAGCGGTTGGATAAAAACCAGTTGAAGGTCGGTGAATCAGTCGGGTTTCACGATCGTGAGCACCGTGAACGGTATGGGATCATACGGCAGCTCAACCAGAAAACCGCATCTATTCTGACCACCGAGGGAGCTCAGTGGCGCGTCGCGTACAGTCTGTTGTTCCGGGTTATGGACGGGGATGGCCGTCGGGAGCCTGAGGCTGGACTGATTGAGGGGGAGATTCTGGCAGGGTGAAGGTCTGGCAGGGGGTGATCACTCTGGGACCAAACCGTCAGATTTGTGGAAACAGTTTCGGGATACCAGATCCACAAAACCTGCGCAAAATTCGCTTCGTATCCAACACAGCAGGCCAGCAGCTTGATTGTCATCGTCGTCAGCCAAAATATTAGCGATGATTTCCTGATTATCATCAATACCGGGATTTGCCTGGCTAGTTTTGATTCGATGTTTTTTATAAAAACATCATCTCTCCAACTTTGTCGAAAATATCGACGTCATGAGTTGTCTTGACCGATATCGGTAGAGCGGGGAGGGGTGATGACTCCGACAGAGGGTGGGATGACCGAGTTCTCACCAAATTTGATCCATCCCCGCACCGCTCCCCAACTTGAAACTTGACACTGATTAATCCTGCAGATTAGATTGGATGTGCAATCGTTTTTCTCCAAGGGTGTGCCGTTCGTGGCCATGCTGCACGGCATCCCTGCATCACATGGACCTGTGATGATGGAGACCGTATTGAGAAAGGTCGCCATATTCTTCGGCGGCCTTTCTCTTTTGGTGGCGAGCATTTTGCCGGTTTGGTTTTCCAGTACCGTTTCGGCAAAGCAGGGAGTGGGGGGGGGTGCCTCTTGGCCGTGACAAATTCAGACCGTCCCACCGTATCACCCCACCAGAGCACGGTGTCGCCAGTCTGAGGTCGGCCAGGTCGTGTCAGAGGTCGGCCAGCCAGAATTGCCATCTCAGTTGACAGCATTTTCTGGACAACTGCATAATATTCCATCGATAACCCAGAGGTCGGCAGTTCGACGATGGGTACAACCGATCCCCTTTGGGTGCGAGCCGGGGTCGAACTCGGCCTTTTTTTTGGTGTCGCGCAAGTCATTGTTTTATTAGGGGGAGGTCGGCCAAAATGGGACTTGAGGTCGGATTGGCCATCCGACCTCGGCCACTGATAGGGAGAGAGGATTCTGGGGTATTTTTGGCCTGTGCGGGGAGGGTGCCGACCTCACGGGGGGTGGTTGCCGTTTTTGGCGGTTTCCGTAACCGTTGAAATTATTGGGGAATTTTGAACGAAAAAAGGCCACCCTGGTGGGTGACCTTCAGACAGATAGTTCCCGCGAATTTTAAATTGGTGGACCGAACCGACCCTTCCCCGCACAATTCTCTGTTTCTCTGGGAGCCATTTTGGAGAGTTCCCTGTTTTTCAACCGGTTACCGAGTGAGACTGAAAACTTGCAACTCATTGAAAAACAACGTATAAATTTTTCAGTATCTAGCGTCTAGTTTGTCAGCTTTTGCAAAGTTTGCCGGGTCGTTGTTGGCTGGCTTGGTTCGCGCTCAGGCTGGCACAGGACAAAGCTGAGGTCGGCGGAGAAGGGGATCACATCTCCGTCACATCCGCCGACCTGGAGAGACCATCCCCTGCGCATCTGCTCCGGGTCACGTTACGAACGGTCCGCGAAAACGCTGTCGAGGGTGGTGGCGTCCAAGATCCGTAGGGTCCACTCGTCCAGAGTCGGAGGCTTGGCTTCAGCGATCTTTTGGCCAACCCATAAGGGAAGGTCACCAAATCGGCGTTTCAGAAGGTGGGTCAGCGTTTCTGCCTTCCCCTTCAGTTCGCCTTCCTGTGTCCACTCCAGTCTCTTTGCCTGTTTCCAGTTTTCCATATTTGTCTGCAACATGGCCTTTACCTCCAATAATCCAAGTGTTTCCGATAAAATTGATCGATCACCAGTCAGGGTTGACACGGCCTGCTTGAACATCCCGGCGAGTACTGTTTTGAGACTGGCAAACTCAGGCCAGCGTTCAAGCCAAGCAATCATTTTGGCCGCCAGCTCTGGCAGATCCTCCGGGGTTTTGCACTGCTCAAGCTGGAAGACCAATGCTGACAGGGAGTCACGAGCTTCAAGTGCCTCCTTGCCATACCTGCTCTCGTCTATCAAGAAAAAAGTCCCGTCCGGCTGAAACTTCCACAGCGGAGAGTTATCTGG
>JADGCN010000147.1 GCA_015228975.1 Magnetococcales bacterium | reverse complement strand
ACCCCTACAAGGATACAGCGGGACCAGCGATCAACCCGATGATCAAGATTGCCAACATTGTGGCTTTGTTGATCGTGGGATTGATTGCCAACAACTAAGCAAACAGTTTGTTGAGTACCTGATTTGACGGCCCCTCTCATGATTGAGCAGGGGCCGTTTTTTTTTGGAATTTTTGGATTATGATTGGAAACTATGCAGAATCAAGCAAATACCGTTCAGTATCCCCCCTTGGAGTAACGCCGAAATCGCCATGGAGCGTGGTGGAAGTGTGCGTTTTGCCACGTTATCGTCTCTATGTGCGTTTTCTGGATGGCGTTCGGGGAGTTGTGAGCCTGGAACGTTTGGTTTTCGATCAGCAGGCGGGAGTCTTTGCGGCTTTAAGAGACGAGCAATTATTTTCAAAGGTGACTATCGACTATGGAGCTGTGACTTGGCCCGGTGAGATCGATTTGGCTCCAGACGCACTGCACGACGAAATCGAACAAAATGGTGAATGGATAGTGTCCTGAAATGGGGTCCACCTTACACCTTGTCCGAAAATAATTCGTCCAGCGATTGATCATCAAAAATTCGTAGGCTTCATTCCTCCAAGGAGGGTAGTTCAGCCTCGGCGATTTTTTTATTGGCCCAATCAGGTACAATACCAAAACGGCGTTGCAACTGGCGTGTTAGAATCGTGGTTTCACCTTTCTGAACCATGGGGGCAATCCCCCAGACCCCTTTTTTCTTTCAATCATTTTTAGCCTCGACCAGCAATCTGTAGCACAAAACGAGGATCAGAGCCATTTCCTCAAAGGGGGGACTGAATGGTTCCGCATTTTCTGGTTTTCCTCAAAAGTAACAATTTCCATCCGCAATTTGTCATCAAGTGCCTTTCCCAATAATTTGGTATTGTTTTCCCGGAATTCCCCTACAAATTGGCTTGACTTTTGCCGGGGGGGGGTAAAAGCAACCGAAGATAACAATCATGTATGGTTGATCAAAAGAATGTGGATTGGTCAACTATCCGGTATTGTCAAGTAGATAATCGACTTTGAAATGGGGGTAAAGGATGATGAGCATGTTGAAAACGACCGCCATGGTTGCGTTAGTTGTTCCACTGTGGGTTGCTGCTTCAGGATGCGGGGGAGGAGGGAGTGGTGGGAGTGGTGGAAGTTCATCTTCGTCATCGACCACCGTATCGGGTGCCGTCATCGACGGTCCCGTCTCTGGAGGAACCGTAATCATCAAGGACAGCAATGGCAACATGGTAGCGACGGGGGTTACCGGCAGTGATGGAAAATACAGCCTTACCATTCCATCCGGGACTTCGTTTCCACTACATGTCAACACGACCGGGGGGACCGACCTGGTGACCGAGGAAGCGGCAGCCTCCATGGATTCACTGATCATGGACGCAACCCAGACCACGGCCAATATCACCCCCATCACCTCAGTTGTTTATCAAACGGCGGTTGCGAATGCCGGGGGTCTCGGCAAAGTGACTTCCGACGCGGTCACTTCCGCCAAGTCCACAACCCTGTCCATGTTTGGTTTTGGCATTGATTCTGAGGAGAGCGGCATCGACCCCATCAGCAGTTCTGTCCATTCCGGCAACATCTCATCGTTCATGAAGTCTGCGGAAGCCATGGCCGAAATGGTACGACGGGCTGTTGGCACAGGTTCGACCACCATGGTCCAGGTGTTCAAGGTCATGGGTGAAGATCTGGTCGATGGTTCGATGGATGGCAAAAAAAGCGGAGCCGCTTTGTCTGCCGAAATGCCCACCGGGTTTACCTCCGATACGATTGTTTCAGCGGTAACGCAACAAAAAGCACTTGTTGGCGCGGAGATGGTCAACAACAGTTTGAAAGTGACCCAGGCAAATGGGACACAAATTTCGTCCGATGACGCCAAAACCCGGTTTTCCCGGGCCATGAACAGGATGGACCCGTCCATCAGCACGACCGACGCACTGAGCAAAATGGAAGCGGTTCTCATCTCGGAAAAACAGAAAAACCAGTTGACCACGGATATCGGCAACGCGAAAACGGCCCAGGAAACCCTGGGGGCGGACAGTGCTGCAATGGCTTCCCTGCAAACGGTTGCCAATAATCTGGAGGTGGGCAAGGCGGGGGCAAACAAACTGGACACCTCGGTCATGACCACGGCAGAGGGTGCGGCCAACACCGTCACGAAAGGGATCAGGGAAAACACCTATTCCGCCACGGTTGTTTCAAGTGCCGTATCCGCAGTATCTCCGTCTTCGACCTCCACAATCGCGACGACCCCTTCCACTGCTTCCACATCCTCTTCTTCGAGTACGACCGCATCAACTTCAGAAATTCCGGCAGCATCCTCGACTTTGGCGTCTTCGAGTACGACTACATATGCAGGTTCTTATAAAGGAACATGGAGTGTGTCCGCCGGTGGAGGAAGTTCTCAAGAGTGGACGTTAACAGTAGATGCATCAGGTCTGATTGCCGGCGCATCAACTGATGGAAGCACTCTATCTGGAACCATGTCTGCAGTCGGATCTATAACAATGAAATCATATTCTGGCGGTATTGTTCAAAAGATTTTTTCTGGGACTGTGACGGAATCAGGAATAATCGGCGGAACATGGACAGGAAAAGTTGTAGAATACAAAGAAATGTATGTTCGCGAGCAAGGTGCATTTACAGGTTATCTCAGTAATTGATTCCAGCGTTTCGGAAAAAATGGTCTCCCTGTCCCTATATATGGTCCGCCCCTGTCCCTCCCAAAAACTCCATCCGACCCTTGTGGCTTTGTTGATCGTGGGATTGATTGCCAACAACTAAAGCAAACAGTTTGGCGAGTACCTGATTTGACGGCCCCTCTCATGATTGAGCAGGGGCCGCTTTTTTTGGATTTGCTGGATTATGTCACTTTAAAGAATGAGTCATATGCATTTTACGGGGAGTACGGAGCGCAGATTGATATCCGCACACTTGAGGTCATCCGTGGAAAACTGCCAAGGCATGCCCAGGCTCTTGTTTGCGAATGGGCAGGTCACCATCAGTCCGAACTTATGGAGGATTGGGAGTTATGCAGAATCAAGCAAATACCGTTCAGTATCCCCCCATTGGAGTAACGCCGAAATCGCCATGGAGCAAGGTGACTATCGACTATGGAGCGGTGACTTGGCCCGGTGAGATCGATTTGGCTCCAGACGCACTGCACGACGAAATCGAACAAAATGGTGAATGGATATTGTCTTGAAATGGGGTCCACCTCAGTGGCGGAGATTCTACCGCAACCACTTTTCTTTGCGTATTTGCGCCCAAGCATGTTAAGAACAGAGTTGTACGCTGTTTTTCTTTGAAGGTTTTCGTATTCCAAATGTTTGTTACAATGGCTGATCATAGTAAAACTGGCTCGGGTGGTGGCAAGGCCGCTTCCGACGGTTTCGGCTTCCAACATCGGGTGGCCGCATGGTTTGCGGTTCGACTCCTGGCGGGACGTGACATCAGTGAATCTTTGGACTTGGGGTCGGCCCAGATTGATCGCGTTGGTGAAGAAATTCCGGCGGCTGTGGATGATGTGATCGTTTTCCTCTCTTCGGGAGGGTTTGTATTTGTTCAATGCAAGAAGGGGCTGAATCTTTCCGATAAACCGGGAAAAGAATTCGACAAAGCGGTTGGACAATTTGTTCGCCAATTTTTAGCCCACCTTTCTGATGATAATCATGGTCGGCCTTGGCATCGTCCTTTGGATCCGCAGAAAGATAGGCTTGTCCTCGCTGTCAACCCAGGGGCTAGCGGATCAATTCGCGAGGATTTGAAACAGTTTCTCGATAGAGTCAAATCAGAAATTAAATCTGGTACCGGCACAGGTGCTTTGCCCGTTAACAAAAAACGGCAATCAGCTTTCAATAAACTAAAAACCTGTCTGGACCGACATTGGCGAACCGTGACAACCGAAGCGTTGGATGATGCAAACCTGCGCACTTTGCTGTCCATGATCCGCATTCTGGTTTTGGACTTGGAGGGGACCGGGGCGGGTTCTCACAGGACCGATGTCGAGAACACGATTGCATTGCTGGCCAATCATGTTGTGGTCGATGCTACAACGGCGTCCAATGCTTGGGATGCCATCGTTGCCTGTTGTGAAAGCCTGAACTCGAAACAAACCAGCTATGGTATGAAGGATTTTCAAGGGGAGTTGACCAGAAAGCATATTCGCCTGAAAGGAACACCTAAGTATCAAAAAGATATCGACAGTCTGAAAAAGTATACCCATCGAACTTTGGGGGATTTGCAGCAACTTTCGCAGATCCGTCTGGATGGTCATGTCATCAAGATACCCAGGCCAATTAAGGAGAAACTGAAACGATTGGCGGCCACTGGTCCAACTTTGGTGACGGGAGACCCAGGTGCCGGAAAAAGTGGTTTACTCCATGATTTGGTGGCCGACTGGCTGGTCGAGGATGTCGATGTTGTATTGATTGCTGTGGATCGGTTGGGGGCATCAAACGATGCCGCATTGCGCCAGGATTTGGATGGCCTGGAGCATGATTTACATGAGATTTTGCTGAACTGGCCAGGCCATGGACCGGCTTATTTGGTGATTGATGCCCTTGACGCCGCCCGCATGGATCAGACGGCCTCATTGCTCAAAAGGATTATACAACGTGTTGTTGATGTCCATTCCCGCTGGAAGGTCATTGCTTCTATCAGGGTTTTTGATATGGAAAAAAGCGAGAAAACCCAGACTCTTTTCTCGCGGAATTGTGTCTGTGTGCCGTTGTTGACCGATGAGGAGTTGAATACCTATTCCTTACGGAATTCACGTTTCGTGTCGCTGATCGACCATGCGGCCCCTACGCTGAAAGATCTTTTGCGTGTTCCTTTCAATTTAAGAATCCTGGCCGAACTTCTGAATAAGAATGTCGCCATTTCAGAGTTGTATCCTATCAAAACACAGAATGAACTCCTGGACCGCTATTGGAAAGAAAGGGTCATCGATGAGGACGGGAAAGGAGATGTCCGGGAAATTCTTTTGCGTCAACTGGTAACGCACCTGATTACCAACCGAACCATGCAGATGGATCGGTTATGTCTTTTGGGTCTGCCAAGTGTAGCATCCGATTCTTTGAACGACCTCCTGAGTAGAAATATCATTATAAAGACGCATTCTCCCAAGGGATCCAACAAGAATCAAAATCGGATCACCTTTTCTACCCATGTATTGTTCGATTTTGCCTGTGTACGTCTTTTCCTTGAAGGAAAAAAGGACTATGAAGAGGTCATTTCCACGCTTGCAAGCGAGCGAGATCTGGTTCTTTTTTTGCGACCGGCTTTGTCTGCCTATTTTCAGCGGATTTGGGAATCTGATCGGAAAGTGTTCTGGGATGCCGCCGTTCATATGGCTCAAACCAGTGGTGTGCCTGCCATTGGGGTGTTGATTCCGTTGAGTGTGGCTGTTGAAAATGTCGTTTCACTGGCTGATTTTGGGCCGCTTCTTGACGTCATGGCAAGGCATGAGGAGGCTACCGCCCAAATCGTCGGCTATTTGTCCGGGGCAATTTTGGATCATGCCGAACGGGCAGGTAGTCTCATGGGTCAGCCTGGACAGCCTTGGGCAGGTTTGCTGCGATCGGTCACAGATCGGGGGGCGGATGCCCATTGTTATGCTGTCCGGCCCCTAATGGATCATATCAATAAAATCCCCGATGACATTAACCGCGATTCTGAACAGAGGGTTGACTATAATGCCGCAGCCAGACGACTCCTTGCTTTGGGAATTAAGCGTGCGGGTCAAGATCGGTTCATTATTTCTTTGGGGATCGATGCCGTTGCCCGCAGCATGAAAGGAGACGTTCAGCAATCTGTGGCGTCTCTCGAAGCCCTGTTGGAACCCACATTTTTTTCAGAGTATTCCTTCCAATTCCTACATAGTTTGGCGCAAGAAATCCCTGTCATGGTTCCTATGGCACCCGTGTTGGTTGAGTCGATTTATAAGGCGGCATTCGCCTTTAAAAATTCAAATGTCCGGCAGGATTATGTACTGGAGCAGTTTCTGCTGGCTAAACGGTATCCCCTTTCCCTGTTTTTCAATGCGGATCCTGTTGTGGCCACACGGGCCTGTATCGCCGCAATGGAGGGTATGGCTTCTCGGGAAAATGTGAGAAGTGATGGTTCTTTGGACCAGCGTCGCGAATTTAACTTTTCTTTTGGCACTTTTTCGGCTGTCATCCAGGAAGATCGCAGTTATGTATGGGCTGGTGATTCAGTTGGTGAAGGAGGGGATAGAACTCCTCAGATTTTGCAATCCTGGATTGATGAAATGGTTGGACTTGTTGCCGCTGATCCAAAGGATTTGCGTGTGGCGACAGTGGTTGATACATTCGTGGCGACCGCCAAAACGGCTATCCTGTGGGTTGGTTTGATGAAAGCGGGTCAACGTAATCCTCATCACCTGGGTATCCAACTCACCCCTTTGTTACAGGCAGTTCCTATTCTGACTTGGCCGGATACGCAGTACCAAGCGGGGGAATTGTTGCGAGTGGTCCATCCGCTGCTGTCTGAACAGGATCGGCATCACATAGAGGCGGTTATTTTCTCGCTTCCAGAGCAATTTCCAATTGCGGAAAGAGTTCGTGGAGAGAAACATCGAGATCGGTTGCTTGGGTGCATCCCGCAGGAGGGGATGGTTTCCCCCAATGCTATCACACGGGTGGAACGGCTGCGTCAACAGGGGGATGCTCCCATCAATGAATCCGTGTTTCTTATAGGAGGAGTCACATCAGAACACTACACGATGACAAGACAACTTCATGATATGGGTATTTCTGCGGAAGAACCCGCCAATGCCCAGTTATTGACATTAGCGAAAAAAATCTTGGAAATGTCCAAGACCCCCATGGATGATGATTTCTATCTTGCGTTGGTGGCAATGGACACTTTGCTTGCAAAAGCATCAGGCGACGGTGCGCATGATAAAGTGATTGAATATGCTCAGGCTGTTTTGGCGGAAGCGTGTGCTAAAATGGCGGGAGATTCTCAGTTGCAGGCTGATTCAGAACGAGGTCTTTTTCTCCGTCGCATTTTGTTGCAAGCGGCAACATCGCATGATCCCCCTTTTAACCAAGAATCGGCTGACCGGTTTAATGAGCATCAATCTTGGTGGCCAAGTGCCCGGATCGGGTCGGCACAAGGTCTGCCGTCCCTGGCTGGAAAACCGGGGTTTGCCGACGCAGAACTATTGAATGTTCTTGAACAACTGTCGCAGGATCCAGTGCCCGCCGTGCGGGATCAGATTGCCCACCGATTGACGCTTCTTTACAACACGGCCCCTGCTGAGATGTGGCGAATATTGGAATGGTTTTGCGTACACGAAGAAAATCGAGGGGTTCTTCGGGGGATAATGAGTACGTTGGACAGGCTTGCAGGGGAATACCCAGACCGTATTTTCCCATGACTTTGGGAATTCTTGAACGGACGATGGACGGACCTGGAGCAAAGTCAATTCAGGAGATGGGGAGCGTTGTTCTTTTGAGTCGGTACATCGGTCAAGACCAAAAGGATTGTTTGGATTGGCTCTCATCACGCATCAACAATCCCTTGGAATATGCACATCTCATCCAACATATCGTTTGTCGTCTGGGAAATTGTTTGATGGATGACTCGGAAGGTGTGCGTGGGCGTGCGGTAAATCTGCTGCTCGCTATTGCTCAAAAAGCGGCACAACAGTGTGGCGACTCCTCTGGCCTGGATGAATCGGAAAAAGCAAAAATGCGGGGGCCGTTCACAATTCTGGAAAAGATTATTACCCAATTGTACATTACATCGGGTGCGAGTGCAGCGGCGAATGGAGGTGAACCGAATACGCAACGGATTCGCCTATTTCGGGAATTAAAAGAAGTGTTTCAACTTCTGGCCGAGAATAGTCAGGGCTGGGAAACAACGAATCTGTTGGAAACAATGGAATATTTCATTCCCGTGGAACCGGAAGTGGTCTTTGATCTCATGAACACGACCTTGAATGCGGCACAAAAGGGGGGCTACGCTTACAATTCCATGGGGGCTGATCAGATGGTCCGTATGGTTGGTCGGTATCTTGCCGACTATCGCCCTCTTTTTCAGACCAACCCCCAACGTCGGGAGCAACTTTTATCCGTTCTTGATTTGTTCATCAGGGCGGGATGGCCTCAGGCGCGACGGCTTGTTTACCGCTTGACGGACATTTTCGCCTGATGGGTGCGGTGCATTGTCTGCTGACAGAGGTGGGTGGGGTGTGTTATTGAAAGGATGTTAAGAATCTTGGGAAAATTTCCCGGATGGTTCGATCCTTGCTTTGAGCAGTGAACCGGGTCTCTA
>JADGCN010000146.1 GCA_015228975.1 Magnetococcales bacterium | reverse complement strand
CGCTTTCGCGGGAATGACGCGGGAAAACTACGTATCCCGCGTTGGTTGCGGTTTAGTCTTATTTGGGCACGACCTCCAGGCGTTCAACATCGGCCAAGGTAATGCTCCGACCATCGCGGGTGCTGAAAGAACGACCGTGGATATCCGCCTTGAAGGCTTCGTAGACGGTTTGTTTCCCCGTATCCACATTGAAGACTTGCACCTCGACCACTTGTCCACTGGAGCGCCAATGGGAATAAAGCATGGACAACATGGAAAGTGCTGCGGCTATGAGCAGAATCAAAGCCGCCTTCCCCATTTTGCCATGCCATGTCATGCGGGCAGAGGGCATGGGATACGATGGTATTTCCAGGGGCATTCTGCGACTGGCATGCAACCGTCCAATCATGTAAACGGCGAGCATGAGCAGAAGCGGCAGGATGACTTTCAGAAACATGGGGCGACCGGGCTTTAAAAAATGGTATACTCAAGGTACTGTACCATGGCTCAAGTCTGTGTCCAACCTTCCAGAGACAAAGGTGACCGTATGCAAGCGATCGATATCATGATGCGGGATGTGATCACGGTGTCCCCCGACATGACGGTGAAGGAATTGGCGCTCCTGCTGATGGAAAAAAAAATAAGCGGGGCACCCGTCCTGGATGGGGATGGGCGGTTGGTCGGGATCGTCACGGAAAAAGATCTGGTGGACCGGGCCAGAAAAATCCATTTGCCAACGCTGATCACCATCATGGATGCCATCATTCCCGTTTTCGGGGAACGGCAGTATCAAAATGATTTGCGTAAAATGGCCGCCGTATCGGTCCAGGATATCATGACGGAAAATGTGACCGCCGTGGAGGAGAGCGCCGAATTGCAAGAAATTGCATCCATCCTGGACGATGAACACATCTCCCTGTTGCCGGTGATTCGTGGGGATCAGTTGGTGGGCATTATCGGCAAACGTGACATCATTCGGGGAATGCTTCAGGATAATTCTGTCTGAACATGGGAAACATGATCCACTTCGAAAGCCGTTCCGAGGAAGAAACGGAAGCCATGGGGTATCATTTGGCCCAAGGGATCGCACCGGGTAGCCGACTCCTCTTGTGCGGTACTGTCGGGACGGGAAAAACCGTATTCGCCCGAGGCATCATCCATGGATTGGGTCACCAGGATGATTATGTAACCTCGCCCACCTTTACCCTGGTCAACACCTATACCGAAGGGCGCCTGCCGGTGTACCATTTCGATCTGTATCGCCTTGGATCGGTTGACGAATGGTTGCAGTCGGGTCTGGCCGATACTCTGGACGGTACGGGGGTGTGTTTGATCGAATGGCCCGAACTCGTCCTGGAACAGGGGCTGGGCGATTATCTGAAAGTCTCCTTGACAGCCGATGATCAGGCACCCTATACCCATCGCGTCATTCAATTCATCCCCCATGGCCCCTTGAGCCAGGGAATCATCGACCATTTTTCATGGCCCCATCATGGTTAGTCAAACAGCCCACCAGTTCATCACCGAACGTCTTGGCCCTGGATGCCACATACGCAAAATATCGGGGGATGCCTCGTTTCGGACCTATTATCGGGTGGTTTTGCCCGATCAAACGACGATGGTATTCATGGACGCCCCACCCGATAAGGAAAACAGCCGCCCTTTCATCGATATAGCGCACTTCCTGGAGCGCTTTGGCGTTGCGGTGCCGCACATTTTTCACGCCGATGTCGATCAAGGTTTTCTATTGTTGCAGGATTTTGGTGATGTGACCTTTTTGGAAGCCCTGAAACAAGGTGAAGATGCCGAAAAACTGTATACCAGGGCGGTGGACGATTTATTGCAACTGCAATCCACCCCCAATGATGCCAGTTGCGTAGCGCATCAACGCCCCTACGATCGGGACTTGCTCACCCGGGAATTGAACCTGCTGCTTGATTGGTACATCCCCGGCATTTTGCAAAAAACCATTGCGGATACAGACCGCGCCGAGTTTCATCATTGCTTCGAGATCATCGTCGATCAGGTGTTGCGGCAACCCGTGGTCCTGGTGCATCGCGATTATCATAGCCGCAATCTCATGTGGCTGAATGGCCAAGTGGGTATCATCGATTTTCAGGATGCTGTCATGGGACCACTCACCTACGATCTGGCCAGCCTGCTGCGGGATTGTTATGTCGCCTGGGATGCCCCGTTTCGACACAAGATCGCCGGGCTTTGGTTCGAGAAAGCCCGAACCTTGTTGGGCTACGCCCCCGATCCCGCAACCTTCGAGCGGGATTTCGACTGGATGGCGGTGCAACGCAATTTAAAGGCAATCGGTATTTTTGGCAGACTTTCCCTGCGAGATGGCAAACATGGCTATCTGAACGATATTCCCCGAACCATGGGATATGTCCGGGAAACGTTGCCCAAATATCCCGAACTGCACCCCTTGTTAACCTTGTTGAATCGCTATGGAGCGCCCTGAAAGACCATGAACGGTTTCATCCTGGCGGCTGGCCGGGGCGAACGGTTGCGCCCCCTGACCGATCACACCCCCAAACCCTTGATCCCGGTCGATGGTCGTCCCGTTATTGATCATACCCTGGAACGGTTGAAACGTCTCTCCATTGAGCGGATCGTCGTCAACGTTTGGCATCTGGCGGATCAATTGGAAACACATCTGCGGCTCCACGCCGATTGGGGCACACGGGTGGCCGTGTCGCGGGAGGAGGAACTCCTGGAAACGGGAGGTGGTGTTTGCCGGGCGCTACCCCTCTTGGGTACGGCACCGTTTTTGGCCATCAATGGTGATATCTTATGGGATTTCGATCTTTCCCCCCTGCTGACATACTTTCATCCACCAACCATGGATGCCCTGTTACTCCTGGTCGCCAATCCCAAGGGGAAACACGGCGATTTCATCCTGCCGGGGGGCAGTCCGGGACCCCTGCGCCGATTGACCACCCGGGATGACAACCATCCATTCACCTATTCGGGCATCCAGGTGATCAACCCCCTGGCTTTGGCCCACTACCCGGTCACCCGTTTCTCCTTGAATCGGTTTTACGACGATTGTATCGAAAACAATCGGCTGTACGGGATGCATTTGGCCGGTACCTGGTCGGATATCGGTACCCCGGACAGTCTCGAAGAGGCGCGGGGACGATGGAAATTTCCATTGCAAACGGGTGCCGATTACGGTAACTGAATGGGCATCGGGATGCGCGCAACATACAGGTGGAGGAGCCCTCAATGGATTTTGCCCTGGCACGTGAAAACATGATCAAGTCGCAGATCCTGCCCAATCGGGTTACGGAACCGGAATTTTTGCAGGCTTTCTTCGCGGTGCATCGCGAAGATTTCGTCGAAAAACACCACCGGGAAATCGCCTACTCCGATTATCCGGTCTCCATGGGAAGTCGCCGTTGCCTGACACCCCTGCAAATCGCCCGTCTCATTCAAGGATTGGATGTCAAACCCGGGAAAAAAATATTGGTGGTGGGTGCCGGGACGGGTTATGAAGCCTTCCTGCTGGCCGGACTCAAGGCATCGGTGTATGCCCTGGAAACGGACGAATCCCTGGCCACTAAAGGAAAAAATGTGACCGCCAAGGCGGATATCCACTGGAAAATCAGCCCCTACGATAACGGTTGGCCCGATGCCGCACCCTTCGACGGCATCCTGTTTTGCGGTGCCATCGCCGCTGTTCCACAAATCTTTTTGACACAATTATCCAGCGATGGCCACCTGACCGCCATTATCGGTCGGCCCGGAGCCGTTATCATGGATATGATCCGCCTCGACGGCCCGGGTAGCGTCACACGTCCCGTCACAATCTTTCAGACCGTCGCCGATATGTTGCCGGGCATCCCGCAACCCGATGCGTTTGAGCTGTGATACCATTGTCGGTGACTTTTTTATGGTAACAACCCGTTCTTTCAAGTGAGGAAACAGCAAGGTGAGCCTTATTGTTCAAAAATTTGGCGGCACATCGGTCGGTACCATCGAACGTATTAAAAACGTCGCGGCGCGTGCCATCGCCACCCAACAGCAGGGACATCAAGTCGTCGTAACGGTTTCCGCCATGTCGGGGGAAACCAATCGATTGGTCGCCCTCGTCGAGGCACTGACCCCTTCCTACAACAAACGGGAATACGATGTGGTCGTGGCCGCAGGGGAACAGGTTTCCATCGGCTTGCTGGCCATCGCCATCGAAGCCCTGGGGGGCAAAGCCCGTTCCTACCTCGGGTGGCAGATTCCATTTGTCACCGACGCGGTCTATTCCAAGGCGCGAATCCAGGATATCGATGGCGAAAAAATCCTGAAAGACCTGGCCGATGGATTCATCGTTGTCGTCGCCGGCTTTCAGGGGGTCACGATGGAAGGGGATGTGACAACCTTGGGCCGGGGGGGATCCGACACCTCCGCCGTGGCACTCGCGGCGGCACTCAAGGCGGACCTGTGCGATATTTACACCGATGTCGATGGCGTGTACACCACCGACCCCCGCATCGAACCCAAAGCTCGCAAAATGGACCGCATCTCCTACGACGAAATGTTGGAAATGGCTTCCCTGGGTGCCAAAGTGTTGCAGACCCGTTCCGTCGAACTGGCTAAAAATTATTCTGTTCCCGTCAGGGTATTGTCCTCATTGGAGGAGGGAACAGGCACTCTATTGACCGTTGAGGATCCCACCATGGAGAAGGTTTTAGTTTCCGCCATCGCGTTCAGCACCAACGAGGCCAAGATCACCATCATCGGAGTACCCGACAACCCCGGGGTCGCCGCCAATATTTTTGGCACACTGGCCGGGGCCAACATCAATGTCGATATGATCATCCAAAATGCCTCGGCGCATCACGAAACCGATATGACCTTTACCGTGCCCAAGGCGGATTTCCAGCAAACCATGAACCTCCTGAAAGGTTCGCTCCAGGCCATTGGTGCCCGCGGCGTGACCGGGGATACCGACATATCGAAAGTATCCGCCATCGGCGTGGGTATGCGTTCCCATTCGGGGGTGGCGCAAAAAATGTTCAAGGCACTGGCGGACGAACGGATCAACATCCAGATGATCTCCACTTCGGAAATTAAAATTTCCGTCGTCATCGAAGCCAAATACACCGAACTGGCGGTGCGGACCCTGCACGCCGCCTTCGACCTGGATAAGGGGCGTGGAGATTCGCTAGGTGGGTGACTCTTTGCCGCGCATCGTCCTCTACGACACGACCTTGCGCGATGGCTCCCAGGGAGAGGGTATCCAGTTTTCCGTGGAAGACAAGCTGCGCTTGGCGCAACGTTTGGACGAGTTGGGGGTGGATGTGATCGAAGGGGGCTGGCCGGGGGCCAACTCCCGGGATAGCCTGTTTTTCGACAGGGCCAGGCATTTGCGTTTCAAAGGACGCCTGGCGGCGTTCGGTGCAACGCGCCGCCCGGGGATTCGTCCCGAAGACGATGCCGGGTTGCGGGGGCTGTTGCAAGCCGAAACCGGTGTGATCACCGTGTTTGGCAAATCCTGGTTGTTGCACGTCCGGGAGAGTTTGGGGATCCAGGCCCGGGAAAATCTGGATCTGGTTTACGATACCATCGATTTTTTAAAAAAACGTGTCGGTACGGTCATTTTTGACGCCGAACATTTTTTTGATGGTTACAAGGATGATCCCGACTTTGCCATTCAAGTGTTAAGAGCAGCCCAATCGGGGGGAGCGGATGCCCTGACGTTGTGTGATACCAACGGGGGCACCCTGGTGTTTGAATTGGAGGAAATCGTCCAAAAGACCATCACTCTCGTACCCCATATCCCCCTGGGCATCCATTGCCACAACGATAGCGGCCTCGCAGTCGCCAACACCTTGGCGGCGGTACGCGCCGGGGTTCTCCAGGTACAGGGAACCATCAACGGCATCGGCGAACGCTGCGGCAATGCCAATCTGACAACGGTCATTCCCAACCTCATGCTCAAAATGGGTCGGGAAACCGGGATTTCCCGGGAGCGACTGCAATCGTTGACCCGCCTGAGTCGCTGGATGGATGAACTGGTCAACCGCTCCCCACGGAAAGATCAGCCCTTTGTGGGACGAGCCGCATTTGCCCACAAGGGGGGCATTCACGTTTCCGCCGTGGTTAAAAATTCCCGGACCTATGAGCATGTCGACCCCGAGCTGGTGGGTAACCAGCGCCGTATTCTCATTTCCGACCAGGCCGGCCGCAGCAATCTGATTGCCCGCTTGGCCGAGTTCGGTATCCACGGGGTGGTAGCGGACGATCCCAAATTAAAGGAATTACTGGGAGAAATAAAAGACCTGGAAAATCAAGGCTATCAATTTGAGGGGGCTGACGCCAGCTTTGAACTGCGGGCACGGCGGGCATTGATGCAAATGCCCGTCTATTTTGAAACCGAAGGGTTTCGGGTCATCGACGAAAGACGGTCTCGCGGTAACGACGATGACAAGGTGATGGGCGCCGAAGCCACCGTCAAGGTTACCGTGGGCAAAACAGCCTTGCACTTGGTAGGCGAAGGGGCCGGTCCGGTTGATGCCCTGCACACCGCCCTGCTCAAAGCACTGGAATGGGCCTATCCCGGCATCAGAAACATGCAATTATTGGATTACAAGGTGCGTATCCTCCAAGGGGAGGGCACCAAAGCCAAAGTGCGGGTATTGATCGAATGGCAAGATGAAGTGCGGCAATGGAGTACCGTTGGAGTCTCCGACCATATCATCGCCGCCTCTTACGATGCCATGGTCGAGGCGGTGAATTACAAATTGTTTAAAGATCAAGTCGATCAGGTGTCATAACCCTTTCCCTGGACAGTCGGTTGGTGTTATCCTTGAGATGGCGATGGGAACTCTGAAGAGCAGGAGCTTAAGTCCATGAAAAAAATAGAAGCTGTCATCAAACCTTTCAAACTGGATGACGTCAAGGAGGCCCTCTCGGAGGTTGGCGTTCAGGGTATCACCGTCTCCGAAGTACGCGGGTTTGGCCGGCAAAAAGGACATACGGAACTGTATCGCGGTGCCGAATATGTCGTTGATTTCCTCCCCAAACTCAAAGTTGAGGTGGTCGTTGCCACCGAATTGGTCGACCGGTGCATCCAGGCTATCGAAAATGCCGCACGGACAGGGCGCATTGGCGATGGAAAAATCTTCGTCACCAACGTCGAAACCGTCGTGCGCATCCGTACCGGTGAACGTGACGCCAACGCGATTTGATTCCTTTCGTTGGCACGCACTACTTCGGTGGTTTGTCATCTATCCTTACCAAGGTTGACTGGGACCTTTCATGGGAGAACTCGGTACCCTTTATAAAAAAGGGGAGATCATCTTCAATAAAGGCGATCCCGCAGACTGCATGTACGTGGTGCAAAAAGGTCGCATCGAAATCGTCATGATCTCCGAAGCAGGCTCGGTGCGCCTTTCCGTGCGCAAAAAGGGTGATTTTATCGGCGAAACCTCCATGTTCGCCTGCAAAACCCGGTTCGCCACCGCCCGCGCCCTGACCGATGCCCGTGTCCTCAAATTGGACGAAAAAAGCTTCATTGCCCGGATCCATCACGATCCCTCCCTCGCCTTCAAAACAATCAAGCACATGGCCAAAAGAATCTACGAACAGGACCATGCCTTGATGCGCGGGTTCTCCCATAAAAATGAACTGTGCTGCGAAGTCACTGGTTTTACCAGCTATATCGACTTGGCCGCCTTCCTCGACGGTGAGGTCAAAAGAGCGCGGCGCTTGCGGCAAATGATGGCCTTCGCCCTCGTGGAGGTGGATAATTATAGAGATCTGGTCGTCGAACACGGCGTCGATATCGCTGGCAATGCTTTGCGCGCCTTGTCGGCAATCTTTCAAGAACAATTACGCGGTATCGATATCGTCGGCCGTTTTGGTGATGATCGCTTTGGGGTCTTGTTGTACGAGGCGGATGGACAAACGGCAATCAGGGTCATGGAGGTGATTCGGACCGCCTTTGCACAACATTGGAAAGAAACGGAACTCGAAGGAACGCCACCCACGTTCAGTTGTGGCATCGCCATCTATCCCGAACACGAAAGGTCGGTGTTTCTAAGCAAAGCCGCCTACAAAGCCTTGGTGCAATGCAAGTCCCAAGGAAGGAATCGCGTTGTTCTGGCCCCCCCACAGTCGGGAAGACCCATCTTGAAAAAATCGTTGTCGCTGTACAAGTCCGCTTATCAGGACTTTTCCGAGGAATCCTCAGAGCAGCAGGATGCGGCTCCACCGGATCAAGCCCTGCTCCCCCCCCCTCCCCCGCCACTGTTGGCGGAACCCGCCGTGAAAAAACCATCGCCTTCACGTTGGAAATTGCCGTTTCTTTCGCCAAAACAATAATCACAAGTGTATAGCAGCCGGAGGCCTTGATCATCGTTTCG
>JADGCN010000145.1 GCA_015228975.1 Magnetococcales bacterium | reverse complement strand
TACGTTTGTCCTCAAGGAAGTCGGCTTTGCTCAACCCATCCACAAAGGCGCACGCATCCATTGCGGCTTGTTGGATATGGTCGAGGTAGTCAGGAAGTCGACTCTCGTTCAAAGCTGTTGCGCCTCTGAAAGCACATGGGCGCGAATTTCCGGTGACAAGTCGGCTGGGGTCAACAGATCGATGGGGATGCCAAGCAATACTTCCAATTCGACCTGTAAGCCGCCGAGATCAAACAACGTTGTACCCGGAAGCGCATCAACCAGTAAGTCGAGATCGCTATCGTCCCGGTCGGTGCCGTGGAGTACCGAGCCGAAGATGCGCGGATTCGCCGTGTGAAAGCGGCCAACCGCTTCACGGACGGCACTTCGTTTGAGGTCAAGCACTTGTGAGGGTCGCATGGGCATCCTTATGATCGAATCCCATTCAAATGGCAAGCAATCAAGAATAGCATACCAAGAACTGTTCAGGAGAAACAGCGGTGGTTCAGGTTTCAAACCACTTTCCGGTCGCGTTTGCGTTCGTGTTCTTTCAAATATTTCTTGCGCAAGCGAATGGTTTTCGGGGTGACCTCCACCAATTCATCGTCGTCGATGAATTCCAAGGCTTGTTCCAATCCCAGGCGGATGGGCGGGGTGAGGACGATGTTTTCGTCGGAACCGGCAGCGCGAATATTGGTCAATTGTTTGGCTTTGAGGACGTTGACCACCAGATCATTGTCACGGGAATGTAGGCCGATGATCATCCCTTCGTACACTTCTTCACCCGGGCCGATCAAATGGCGCCCGCGTTCCTGAAGGTTCCACAGGGCATAGGCGACCGATTTACCGGCCTCTTTGGCGATGAGGACACCGTTTTTGCGCTGACCGATGGTTTTGTGGACCAGCGGGCCATAATGGTCGAACAAATGATGCAAAATGCCGGTGCCCGAGGTCATGGTGCGAAATTCGGTCTGAAAGCCGATGAGACCACGGGCGGGGATGATGTAATCCAGGCGCACCCGTCCGCGACCATCGGGGACCATGTCCTGGATCAATCCTTTGCGCTCCCCCAAGGCTTCCATGATAGCCCCCTGGTGTCGATCTTCCACATCCACCGTCAATTGTTCGTAGGGTTCCCTGGGTTCGCCATCGATGGTGCGAATGATGGCTTCCGGGCGGGAGACGCCCAGCTCGTACCCTTCGCGACGCATGTTTTCGATGAGGATGCCCAGATGCAGTTCGCCACGTCCCGAAACGCGGAAACGGTCGGGATTTTCTGTCTCTTCGACCCGGAGGGCGACGTTGTGGACCGCTTCCAGGAACAGGCGTTCGCGCAACTTGCGCGACGTGACATACTTGCCGTCGCGCCCCGCCAGGGGGGAATCGTTGACCTGAAAGGTCATGACCACGGTGGGTTCATCGACGGTCAGGGGGGGGAGGGGATCGGGATGTTCGGGATGGCACAGGGTGTCGGAAATGACCAGACGGTCGGAGCCGGTGAAGGCGATGATTTGTCCGGCGTGGGCTTCCTGGGTTTCCATTTTTTCCAGGCCGAGAAAGCCGTAAATATGATTGATTTTGGCACTGCGTTGTTCCCCTTCGGGGGAGATGATGGTGACTTGATTGTTGGTATTGAGTCGTCCGCGATGTACCCGACCGATGCCGATCAGACCAACGTACGGGCTGTAATCCAGCGACGAGACGCGCATCTGGAAGGGACCGTCAAGATTGGTGGAGGGGGGTGGGGTATAATGGACGATGGCTTCAAACAGGGGGGTCATGTCCCCGGAGCGGACCTCTTCGTCACGGGAGGCATAGCCTTCGAGCGCGGATGTGTAAATTACCGGAAAATCGAGTTGTTCTTCGGTGGCACCCAGGCGGTCGAACAATTCAAAGGTTTGTTCGTAGACCCAGTGGGGGCGTGCCCCGGGGCGATCCACCTTGTTGATGACGACAATGGGTTTGAAACCCATGGCGAAGGCTTTCCGGGTGACGAACCGGGTTTGTGGCATGGGGCCGTCAACGGCATCGACCAGGAGCAATACCGAATCCACCATGGACAGAACCCGTTCCACTTCGCCGCCAAAATCGGCGTGCCCGGGGGTATCGACGATGTTGATATGATAATTTTTCCAATGAATGGCGGTATTCTTGGAGAGAATGGTGATGCCCCGTTCCCGTTCCAGATCGTTGGAATCCATGATGCGTTCTTTGATTTCACCGCGTGCGTGCAAGGTTCCCGATTGTTGCAGCAACCGATCTACCAGGGTAGTTTTGCCATGATCGACATGGGCGATGATGGCGATGTTGCGCAATTGTTCAAGCATGGTTTCCTTCCTGGAAATTTTTCATGTGAAGTGTGGTGTCTTGGGGGGAATGCATCCTAAGACTTCAGGATTGTGATGGGGGGGTGTCCGCATGGTATTGATCCGGCGTCACGGGCAATGCTTTTTGCTGTCCTGCCATAAGGCTTCCAAGGTATCCAGGGGGGTATCCCTGGGATGGCGACCTTCCCGATGCAGTTGTTCCTCCATATAGCGAAAACGGTTTTGAAATTTGCGTGTTGAAGCGCGAAGCGCGACCTCGGGATTGACTTTAAGGTGCCGGGCCAGGTTGACCAGGGTGAAGAGGACATCGCCGATTTCTTCTTCAATGTTGGCTTGATCCTTGTTTCGGCGCCCTTCATCGAGTTCGTCCAATTCTTCGCGTACCTTGCCGGCCACGGCATGGATATCACTCCAGTCGAATCCCACCTGTGCCATTTTACGCTGCACCTTGGAGGCCCAAAGCAAGGCGGGCAGTCGGCTGTGGATGTCATCGAATACCGAAGGGATACCCGATTGATTCCGGTCTGCTTTTTCCTGTTTTTTGATCTCTTCCCAGCGCCCCGGGACTTCGTGGGCATCGGTTATTTTTTCCGCAGTGCCAAAAACGTGGGGGTGCCGACGGATCATTTTTTCGGTGACCGTACGGGCGACATCATCCATGTCAAAAAGGTTTTGTTCCTTGGCGATACGGCTGTAGAATACGATATGGAACAGCAAATCCCCCAATTCGTCTTTGAGATGATCCACCTGTTCCGTTTCCACCGCTTCGGCCACTTCGTAGGCTTCTTCGATGGTGAACGGGATCAAGGACTTCCAGGTTTGTTTGCGATCCCAGGGGCAACCGTTTTCGCTGCGCAGTTGATCCATGATTTGGATGAGCGTTTCCATGGGGGATGGGGCCGTTGGGGAAACGGTGGCGTTGTGCTTGGGCGTGGTCATGGGATCGAGATGCTTGGATAGGAGGCCTTGGCTTTACGAATGGATAGGGAAGTGTGTCACGAAACGGTCTTGGAATAAAGGTATTGAAAACACCGGAGTGCGTATCGGGTGGCGGCAATCTACGGCATGACTATTGCATTTCAGACCTATTGCAGGAGTCCTTCAGAAGGCTCGGCAACCAAACTTCAAGCTAAGGCATTAGGAGAAACCCCATGGATAGTGGCGCTTGGGCCGCAGTCAACGGAGCCCTCAGAACCGAAATGCGCATGGACGTTTTAGCCAACAATTTGGCCAACGTCAATACCACGGGTTACAAAGAGAGCGATATTACGTTTGATTCGTATCTGACGCATGCGGGTCCGGAACAGTTTCCCATGCCGCACGACAGTTTTCTGGGATTGAAGGGACCAGGCGATATACCGTTTCCTTTCAGTTCCCCGGCGACCAACGCCTTGCCGGTGACCTATCCCGCAGCCCCGAGTACGGTGACCAAAAACATCCAGGGACCGTTGCAGATGACGGGCAATCCGTTGGATGTCGCTATTGAAGGGGATGGTTTTTTCGTGGTCAACACCCCGCAGGGACGGCGTTACACCCGTGATGGTTCTTTCAATATCAATGAAGCCGGGGAGTTGGTGACCAAGGCGGGATTTCAGGTGTTGAGCGAGGGGGGGGGACCCATCATTCCCGGTTCGGATACCCTGGGTATTGCCCAGGATGGCACCCTGACCAGCGGCAACAAAAGTGGCAACATGGGTCGCCTGCTGCGTGTGGGATTGCCGGAGCAGGCCCTGAAAAGGGCGGGGCAAAACGTATTCGAGGCGCCACAAAACCAGGAAATCCCCCTGGTGGATGCCAAAGGGGGCTTTCATCAGGGCTACCTGGAGGGTTCCAACGCCAATGTGGTCCGTGGCATGACGCAGATGATCGATGCCAACCGCGCTTTTGAAAGCTATATGAAAGCCATTCAAACATTGGATGGCATGGATGCCCAGGTGACGAACCAGGTCGGTCGTTTGGGCTGATGGTTTATACCGCAACCAACACGGGGAACATAGTTTTCCACCGTCATTCCCGTGAAAACGGGAATCCAGTAAGTTGGGGAATGAAGGAAGGTTCCCTGGATCCCCGCTGGAGCCTGCCCTCGAATGCTTTAATCGAGGGCGGGAATGACAGAAACTACACATCCTCAAGATGGCTGCGGTTTAGTATCAATTCAATCGGGAGTATGAATGAATGATTCGCGCAATGTGGACCGCCGCCACGGGAATGCAGGCGCAGCAGACGGGTATTGACACGATCGCCAACAACCTGGCCAACGTCAATACCACCGGCTTCAAGCAATCCCGTACCGATTTCCAGGATTTACTCTATGCCAACCTGCGTCCGGCAGGCAGCGAAACGTCACAGAGCGGTACCATGGTACCGGTGGGGATACAACTGGGTCATGGTGTCAAGGTTGTGGGTGTCAGCAAGGAATTTTCCCAGGGCAGCATGGTGCAGACCAATGAGGCTCCCAACAACGTGGACATGGCGATCAACGGACAGGGATTCTTTCAGATTCGCCTGCCCGATGGGCGCACCGCCTATACCCGGGATGGGAGCTTCAAGACGACACCAACCTCGGCAGGGGCGACCACGGCCAATATCACCACGGCTGACGGCAATCCGGTGATCGGTGGGGACAGCCTCAGCTATTCCCCCAGCAAAGGGGAGGAGCGGATCGTTGTCGCCCCCGATGGTTCCATCCAGGTATTTCTCAACAACACAACCTCCGCTCCCAGGAACGGCGGGCAGATCGAATTGGCCAATTTCGTCAATCCAGCCGGATTGACGGCAATCGGCAACAACCTGTTTGTAGAAAGCCCGGCTTCCGGGGCACCGTTTGTGTCCAAGCCCAATGAAAATGGCATGGGTAGTCTGGTACAACACCATTTGGAACAGTCCAACGTCAATATGGTGACGGAAATGGTCAACATGATCACCGCGCAGCGCGCCTATGAGATCGGCACCAAGTCGATTCAGACGGCGGATACTGTGCTTGGCTTGGTGACTCAGCTCAAGAGGTGATAGGGTGCGCCTGACCTTTGCTGGCATTGTGGGACTTTCTGTGCTTTGGCTGACGCCGGCGGCGTGGTCCCAGGATATTTCCGCCGAAGCGCTCAATCGCGTGGTCATGGAGCAGATGCGCCATTATCTCGCGGGGCAAAAGTCGGAACTGCGCGTCGAGGGCGTTGGCTACCGCAATCCGCTGGTGCTTCCCGATGGAACCTGGGAATGTGTGTTGGAGACGGGTTCGTTCAACTTGAGCCCTGGGCAACAATGGGTGGAAGCGGCGTTGCTGGTCAATGGCCAGACGGAAAAAAAAGTTCGGGTGCCGGTGACCTTCAAATTGGAGTTGCGGCTGCCGGTTGCCCGTCGGGCATTGCAGCGGGGCCAGCGGGTTGGGGCGGATGATTTGGAATGGCAAACCGTGAACATGGCGCGCAACGTCCCGGATGTGATTCGTGACGACAAAGAGATTGTCGCGTTGGTGGCCAATCGGCGCGTCAACCCGGGCGAGATCTTGCAAAGATCCTGGTTTGAACGCCCCATGGATGTGGAACGGGGTGAGCAGGTGCGGGTTTTGGCCGGCGGCTCGGGATTCAGCATCGAAACCGTGGCGGTGGCCCTGGACAAGGGGCGGGTCGGGGATCTGATCCAGTTGCGTAATCCCGATACGCAAATTCGCTATGAAGCCCGTATTTCCGCTCCGGGAACGGTCTCCATCAGTACTTGGTAGGTGGGCAGCGAGGAAGAAGGACATCCTATGAAACAATCCGGCATGGCGATGGGTTTGTTGGTGTTGGCGGTGCTACCCTTGAGTGGATGCGGGATGACCCGGGCTTCGTCCCGACCGGCGGAGCCGGTGGCCATCGTCCAGCCCACTCCTCCCGAGACGCTGGCACCCAACAAGGGATCGATCTGGCAGACTTCCCGCCGCAACTCCCTGTTTGAAGACAACAAGGCCCGATATGTGGGTGATATCGTCAGGGTTGTCATCTCGGAAAGCGCCTCCTCGACCAGCAAGGCCACCACCGACATCAAAAAAGATCACAACCTTTCCTTTGGGGTGACCAGTCCCAACCTGGATACCTTGCTCAAGGTGGACGCCAATAAAGGTGTTTCCCTCAACTCCATTGCCCAGGCGGTGGGCACGGGTGAGAGCAAGGGGGATGGCAGCAGTGCCCGGGCCACCCAGTTGACGGCGACCATTTCCTGCATGGTGACCGAGGTTCTGGCCAATGGCAACCTGCGGATCGAAGGGCGTCGCGACATCACCATGGACAATGAAAATCAATTCATCATCATTTCCGGGATTGTGCGCCCCGAGGACATCAGCAGCAACAATTCCATTAGTTCCAACATGATTGCCGATGCCCGCATCGAATACTCCGGCGAAGGGGACATATCCGATGTCCAAAGGCCCAATATATTTTTCCGTGCCTTGTCCACTCTTAACCTGATGTGATCGCCATGAACAAGCACCTTGCAGGGATCGTGATGGGTTTGGCATTGTTGCCCGTGGTATGTCCGCCGGTGGCCGATGCGGCGCGTCTTAAGGATGTGGTGGACATCGAGGGTGTTCGCGACAATCCTTTGACAGGGTTTGGTTTGGTGGTGGGTTTGAGCGGTACCGGGGATAGCAGTGCCGTGTTCACCAACAAATCGTTGCAGGTGATGTTGGAGCGGTTGGGTATTTCCATGCAGGATGCGACGCGCATGGCCAACGTCGCTTCGGTGATGGTGACCTCCAGCATGCCGCCCTTCGCCCGTCAGGGGACCAAGCTGGATGTGACCCTTTCGTCGGTGGGCGATGCCAAATCGTTGCAGGGGGGCACCTTGATCATGACACCCCTCAAGGGTGCGGATGGCCGGGTGTACGCGGTGGCGCAGGGGGGGGTGGTATTGGGGGGATCCTTTGCATCGGGTGCCAATCAGACGCAGACGAAAAATCACCCGACCGTGGCGCGCATTGCCGGTGGCGCCATTATTGAACGCGAGATCCCCTTTGCGCTCAACAAGGAGAACACTTTACAATTATCTTTGCGCAATCCAGACTTTACCACGGCCAATCGCGTGGTTTCCGGCATCAACGAAATGCTCGGCAACACCCAGGCCAGCGCCTTGGATTCGGGCACCGTTGTGGTGACGATTCCCCCGGCCTATCACGGCAAACTGGTCTCTTTGATTTCGCGCATGGAAAATCTCCAGGTGGATCCCGATCAACCGGCCAAGGTGGTGGTGAACGAGCGCACCGGAACCATCGTCATGGGGGAGAATGTCCGGGTATCGACCGTTGCCCTGGCCCATGGCAACCTGAGCATCAAGGTCAGCGAAAACCCGGCGGTCAGTCAGCCGCCGCCGTTCAGCCAGGGACAGACTGCGGTGGTGGACAATACCCAGATTCAACAACAGGAGGGGGATCATCGTGTCATTCAGTTGAACCAGGGGGTATCCCTGGGTGATCTGGTTCGCAACCTGAACAAGATCGGGGTGACACCACGGGATTTGATCACCATTCTGCAATCCATCAAAGCGGCGGGTGCCCTGCAAGCCGATTTGGAGGTATTATGACTTCGCCGGTCGGATTGGATCCGCAAACGCTGCCCCGCACGGGGCCGGGCAAGAAAGTCACCTCGCTATCGCCCCAGGATGAGCAACGGTTACGTGCCGCCTCCGCCGATTTCGAGGCGTTATTCATCAAACAAATGCTCTCCTCCATGCGTAAAACCATCCCCAAGGATCCCCAAGGGGAGGGGTTGGTGCGTGAAAGCCAGGGTGAAAAAATATTTCGTGATATGCTCGACAGCGAGTATGCTAATATGATGAGCCATCGCAAGGGCGGTGGGGGGATGGGATTGGGTGAAATGATGTTCCAGCAGTTGGTCAAGCGCTACCAACTGCAGGCGGGTCAGGCGAATGAATCGCGACCGACGAAGGTGGCGGAAAACGCGTTGCAAAAATTGCAGGTTGAGGGCAATGCCATGCAAGCTGTGCAAAGTGGCCCCAAATCTGCAAGTAACTCGGTTGGGAAGTAGGTGCAAAACCGCAACCAACACGGAAAACGTAGTTTTCCAGTGTCATTCCCGCGGAAGCGGGAATCCAGAAAGTCAGGGAAAGGTGTGTAGGCTC
>JADGCN010000144.1 GCA_015228975.1 Magnetococcales bacterium | reverse complement strand
GGAATCCAGAAAGTCAGGGAATAGTTGAAAGTTTTCCTGGATCCCCGCTTTCGCGAGGATGACAATAACTACACATTCCAAGATAGCTGCGGTTTAGACCATGTCTTCTGCGATGACGTTTGACCTGCGCCCCATCCAAGCCTCTGACTATCCCGCCTTGGCGGAATTTTGCGCCGCATTCCCCAAAGAAACCCGTCCGGTTGCCTTTTGGCGACAGCGGTTTTTCTTCTGGTGGGAGGAGAATCCCAGTTTTTCCCCTGATTTCCCCAGGGGATGCGTGTTGCTTGCCGGGGCAACCATCGTCGGCATGTTTGCCTTGATCCCATCGCGGATCGTCTACCAAACCGGGGAAAGAGTGGCTGCCAACATGTCCTGTTGGCGGGTGTTGCCGGAAGGCCGCAAATACAGCATGAAAATGTTCATGGCCCTGATGGATTATGCCGCTCCCTATCCCATACTGAACACCACCCCGACCAAAGAGGTGGAGGCCATCCTGAAACGGGTGCCCTTTGTCCACTTTTCCAGGGGGGTGACCGCGGAAAGTGTGTTTATACGAAGCTTTGCCGGTGCTTCTTTGTGGTCTTCGCTCAAAAACATTGTCCGCATGTACAACAATTGGCAAACATCCCCCGGTCGTTTGCATGCCGTACTGCGACCGTTCCGGAATTATTCCCGACAAATGCTCGGATTTCACCAAGCGAGGCGAACCCGGGGGGAGTTGTCAACGGTGATCACCCCGGATGCCGAATTCGATCGCTTGTGGCAGCGGACCCGGCAGCGCCATCCCTTTACCAACGTACGTGCCGCCCAGGATTTGCTCTGGTTCTTACAACAAAACCCGAAACGCCACCCCATCGATCTGCTGGTTCACCGTCGGCAGGGGGAACTGGTGGCGTTTGGTCTGTTTACCGTCAGGTCTACCCACCACTGGCCAGACAAGGAAAGTTATTATATGCTGGATGTCTGGTCCGCTCCCCCAGACCGGGAAAACCTGATGCCTTTGTTGTGTCACGCTTCCGATGAAGCCCGCAAACGTGGCATACCGGTGCTGCGCATGCCGCACTATCACCCTGTTTTGGCCGCTTTGTTACAGGAAATAGCGATCACCCACGAAATCCCCGCCATGACCGGCTATTATTTCCCTCCCAAAAGTGGCCAGCCGATAGCGGACAATGGCTTTTATTGCAGCCAAAATGTGGGTGATTGGGGGCTTTAGATGGGACGAGATTGAAGGAATTATCCCAGTTTGGCCCTGATCAGCGTCAACAGATCGCCCACCGATCCCACTTTGACCAACTCATCCAAGCTGAAGGCGCAGCCAAACGCCTGCTCGGTAGCGGTGATCAAGGCCATATGACTGATGCTGTCCCAGGCCGGGATTTCCTCCAGGGACAAGGTTGCGGTTACAATCAGGCGATCGTCCTGGAATACCTGGTGCATGATGGGTTGCAAGCGTTGCAGAATCTCTTCGGGTGTCATGGAGGGAACCTTTCGTGAAATGGCCGATCAACGTCCCTGGTTCAAGGTGCCGATCCGGATTGCTTCCGGCCATTGATCCGGGTTGGTGCCATACTGGGCCAGTAAGGCGAAAGCCAGACGCTCCAGGCCCACGCCGATACAACCGGAATGCGCCGGGGTACCATCGGGTAGGGTGATGTGCAGGCTGTTGCCAAAAAAATCCATGTGATAATTGCGGGAACCTACACTCAAAGTGCCCTCTTTGAATGGCAATAATGCCCGGTATTCCTGTTTCAAGTCATAAATCTGTTGAAAGCTCGCCTGCACGCCGAATTCCCGGACGAAAAAGGGATCGTTGGCGTTTTCCAGGCGGTAATGAACACCCCAGTCTTGCAACAAGCGGCTGACCTCCATGCCGACACGGTGCAAACACTCTTTGACCTGTTGGCTGGAGCCGACGAAAATAACCTCCCACATGGTGAAGTTCCAGAGTCTCTCCAGGGAATGCATGTTGATGGATTCGTAGCGGAAGCATTGCCCCTGGGCCGTGGCGATCATCGGTGAATGCGGTATCGTTTTGTCGGCCAGCATGAGGTAAAAATTGTGGCATACGGTGGGGGAGAGCAAGTTCTTGATCGGGGCGAATGATTGCTCGGGTATGGCGAGGGTATCCTCCCGCATGCGACACTCTTTGGCGAACTTCTCAATGATCTCCAAGTCTTCCTGCAAATGGGCCACGAAGCCGAGGGAGTGGGGGAAATTTTTGAAATAGTGAATCCTGGCGAAGAAATGGGCAGGAATCAGGGCGGGAAAACGGTAGCAATGCCCCCCCTGGGCAAAACCCAGGCGAAACAAGTGTTCTTCAAAGTAGCGGCACAGGGCGGCAACCAATGGACCCAGGGAAAACAAACCATCCCCGGTCTGGGTGATATGCCCCTCCCTGAGCAGCAGGGGTGTGGGATCCTCGCGGCAGGATAGGGGCGAAGCACCCCATTCTTCAAGAATTTTTTTCGGTGGTTCCCGTGTGGTGGCCACCAATAGGGCAATGCAGCGCTGCACCTTGGACTGGAGCGCCTCTTTTTCCGCATCGCTCGGGGTGCGGCGCAGGTGCAAGCTCAAGTCACCCGGGTCAACCACCGTAACCTGCGTGATCAGGGGATCGACGTAGGCCAGTTTGGCGACCACCTCCTGGAGGAGAAAAGAGGGGATGGTAACGCCAGGGCGTACCGTGTATGTTGGATGCGGCATGGTCACTCTCCCTTGTATGTGCCACCAGCATATTTTATCTGCCATTCATCCGCAAGAAGAGAGACATCTTTCCTCCCATGAATCAGGAAGAACTCACGTTTGATGTCATTGTTGTCGGTGCCGGTCCGGCGGGGCTGGCAACGGCCATTCACCTGGCGGAACTTTTCCGCCGTCAAGGTCAAGAGCGCACGATTTGCCTCCTGGACAAAGGGGCGTATCCCGGGGCCCACATCCTGTCCGGCGCTGTCATGGACCCGAAAGGTCTGGATCTTTTGTTGCCCGACTGGCGCCATACCATCCCAACGGATACCACCCCGGTCACTCAGGAACACTTGTTCTTTTTGAGTCGCACCAAGGCCCACGCCCTGCCCCATTGCAACGTGATGCGCAATCAAGGGTGTCTCATCGTCCGCCTTGGTCCCTTGTGCCAGGGACTCAGCCGCCGGGCCGAAGACCTCGGGGTGCAGATTTTTCATGGTTTTCCGGCGGTGGAACCCGTTTGGGATCACCATGGGAACCTTCAAGGGGTTGTCACGGCGGATGTCGGACGGAACGCCCAGGGTGTGCCCGGCAAGCATTTTCAACCCGGGGTGCGACTCCTGGCACCCATCACCGTGATTGCCGAAGGGGCACGCGGCCATCTGGCCACACGGTTGATCCGGCATTTCCAACTGGATCGTCACCGGGCACCACAACAGTATGCCCTGGGTCTCAAAGAAATTTGGGAAATCGAACCCCATCAATCCAAACCCGGATCCATCCTGCATACGCTGGGCTGGCCCCTGGCCCCGGATTGTCCAGGGGGGGGATTTCTTTATCACGTTCGACCCGGACGCCTGGATCTGGGATTGGTGGTGCATTTGTCCTACCGCAACCCGCAAACCGATCCCTTCCGACTGCTGCAATGCTGGAAAACCCATCCCTGGTTGCGCGCCATCCTCGCTGGCGGACGCCCCCTGGAAGCCGGGGCCAGGGTTTTGGTGACCGGGGGGCTGCAAGCATTGCCCAACACCAGTTTTCCCGGGGGCTTGCTGGTGGGGGATGCGGCGGGATTGTTGGATGGCGCCCGCATGAAAGGGATCCATCAAGCCTTGCTATCAGGCATCGCTGCCGCCAGGGCAATCCATGCGTTCCCAACGGATTGGCGGCAATCGGGCTTGCTTTACGGTCGTGAATTGGAATCGTTGGTCTTGCCCGACCTGTGGCGTGCCCGAAATGTACAACCCGGTCTGGGTCGCGGGTTGTGGCTGGGGATGGCGCATGGATTTTTCGACCAGAAAATTGTTCGGGGACGCGCCTTGTGGACCTGGCGTCACCATCTCGCGGATCGGGCCAAACTGCGCAACGCCCGGCCAATGCCGCCTCAGCCCCCTTGTCAGGGTGACACGGTTCTGGATCGTGATCGGTTTCTTTTTCTGGCCGGGGTGCGGCATCGTGAGGGTCAACCCGGTCATATCCAGGTGACCCGCTCCCCGGATGCCCTGGCACACCATATCCGGCAGTTCGACGCCCCCGAACGATACTACTGTCCCGCAGGCGTTTTTTCCCTGACCGGTGCTTCCCACGCGCCAACGATGCGCCTTAGTCCCCACCGCTGTCTGCATTGTCAAACCTGCTCAATCAAGGATCCCGATGACGCCATCCTTTGGAGTCCTCCCGAAGGGGGGAGTGGTCCCCAGTATCGCACCATGTAACAGGCGACAAGCGTGTCACACCTTGTCCGAGAAAATATCGTCCAGCGTTTGGCAATCCAATATTCGCAGGCTCCACTCTTCCAGGGAGGGTTGATCAGCCTTGGCAATCTTTTCACGCACCCACTCAGGGATGATGCCGAAGCGGCGTTGCAATTGGCGGGTCAGCATTTTGGCTTCACCTATTTGTTCGCCTTCCTGTAGCATTTGTTCCAGGCGATGCCCAAGCCTTGGCAGGGAAAACAGTTCTTCTTCCGGTGTTGTATCCACCATCGACGCGAACCATTTCTTCCCGAGCTGAATGACATACTCGGGCGTGATCCCCTCCATCTCTGGGCTATCCAAGGTGTTCTTCATTCTCAACCTCCATAAACCGATAAAAATTTGGCCAAATGCTGCGGAAAGATTGAACAACCCGGTGTGTTCGATCATCTCGAACGCTTTTTTTTGCTCGCTTTGACGACTGGCAAAGCATTTTAATGGGGCATTGTGAACCTCGTCCGTCAATTCGTTCAGAAAGATCAAACGAACAACGCCACCCCAAGTGGGCATGCTCTCATAGACCCCCAACGGCCCTGCAGGTTTGAATGCGTATCGTGCCAGGAACTCTTTCTGTGATGTTTTAGAACTGATGATAATGCTCCGCAGTTGGTGCCGCTGCAATTTCATGGCGTCCAGATACAAGGCATCGTACATTGAAAGCCATGTGAGCGTTTTTTCGTTCAAACTTTCGGTTATTTTCAATTCGAGCAGAATATGGTCCGCATCCAGATCGCGCAGCCCATCGGCCAAGCGGTAACGTTGTTCATCCGTCCAGCCATTGTTTCCAACTATCCTGCGCTGAATCAAAATGAGATCCGCTACGGGTGGTGCGGGAACGACAGGGACTTCCATGCGCACTTCGATGCCGACGGGTTCCAGCAACACCTTCAGCATCTCCCCGACCAAACGGTGCCAATGGGTTTTTTCGTCACTCCCTTTCAATGCGATTGTTGCCCTCCTTTAAGATATGGGATTGGTAGTGCGTGAGGGGTCAGTGCTTCCCATTATTGTACCATGAACAGGCGACGAGAGTGTCACGCCTTGTCCGAGAAAATATCGTCCAGCGTTTGGGCATCCACAAATCGCAGGCTCCACTCTTCCAGGGAGGGCTGATCAGCCTTGGCAATCTTTTCACGCACCCACTCAGGGATGATGCCGAAGCGGCGTTGCAACAGGCGGGTCAGCATTTTGGCTTCACCTATCTGTTCGCCTTCCTGTAGCTTTTGTTCCAGGCGATGCCCAAGCCTTGGCAGGGAAAACAGTTCTTCTTCCGGTGTTGTATCCACCATCGACGCGAACCATTTCTTCCCGAGCTGAATGACATACTCGGGCGTGATCCCCTCCATCTCTGGGCTATCCAAGGTGTTCTTCATTCTCAACCTCCATAAACCGATAAAAATTTGGCCAAATGCTGCGGAAAGATTGAACAACCCGGTGTGTTCGATCATCTCGAACGCTTTTTTTTGCTCGCTTTGACGACTGGCAAAGCATTTTAATGGGGCATTGTGAACCTCGTCCGTCAATTCGTTCAGAAAGATCAAACGAACAACGCCACCCCAAGTGGGCATGCTCTCATAGACCCCCAACGGCCCTGCAGGTTTGAATGCGTATCGTGCCAGGAACTCTTTCTGTGATGTTTTAGAACTGATGATAACGCTCCGCAGTTGGTGCCGCTGCAATTTCATGGCGTCCAGATACAAGGCATCGTACATTGAAAGCCATGAGAGCGTTTTTTCGTTCAAACTTTCGGTTATTTTCAATTCGAGCAGAATATGGTCCGCATCCAGATCGCGCAGCCCATCGGCCAAGCAATGCGATTGTTGCCCTCCCTTCCGGCCATGCGGAACACTCCCCTCCTAACCTAAGGATTGTCCCGGATTTCACCCTTTGAAGTCTACAACAATTCGTTGGCTTGACGGCTCTCGAAATCAGGTGGTGTGCGTCCATGGGAAATGACCGTGTTGGCGACTGGCAATGAAGCCGTTATCCTGTTTTGGGGCTACCATTTTTTTCACACATGCGTTACAATCCCACCCCGTCATTGTTTCGTTCGTTCGCAATGGTGTTGTCTTTCGACGGCCCGGGATCACTTTGGCTCATCCGCACTTTTTTAAAGAGGCCCATGGCACAGGATACCCCTTTCATGGAACCCAGGTTTGGACTGTCCGATAAGGATTTCAATCGGCTGGCCAGGTTCATCCAGAGCGAGTGCGGCATTCAAATGCCCCCCTCGAAAAAATCCTTGGTTACCGCCCGCCTGCAAAAGCGCCTGCGTCTGCTCAAAATGGATTCCTTTACCGAATATGTCGATTGGGTACTCGATCCCAGCGCCGCCGGGCAGGAATTGATCAATTTCATCGATATCATCACCACCAACAAAACCGATTTCTTTCGTGAGCCTGGACATTTCGATTACATGACCAAGGAAGCGCTTCCGGAATTGCTCCGAAGGCAACAGGCGGGACTGCGCCGTCCGGTGCAAATCTGGTCGGCCCCCTGTTCCACCGGCGAAGAGCCCTATACCATGGCCATCGTCCTCCTGGAATTTGCCGCCAATCAGCGTTTGACACCCTACAAAGCGCAAATATTGGGAACCGATCTTTCCACCCGGGCGCTGAAACATGCCCAGGATGCCATCTACGACATGGACCGGGTTGCCACCTTGCCCACCGCAATCAAGAAAAAATATATGCTGCGCGGTCGCGATCCGGCCAAACCCAAAGTGCGTATGGGACAGGAACTGCGGCAGATGGTCCGTTTCCAGCACCTGAATTTCATGGATGCCACTTATAATGTGACACAGACCATGGACATCATTTTTTGCCGCAATTGCCTGATTTACTTTGATCGGCCCACAACTGAGGCCATCGTCAATAAATTATGTCGGCACTTGGCCCCGGAAGGGTATTTTTTCGTTGGCCATTCGGAAACACTCAACAACCTGAAGGTACCCCTGGTTCAGGTCGCCCCCACAATCTATCAACGCCCCAACAAAGGGTGACGCCCTGACGCCCCCCCTCACCGATCCCCGCCTGTGGCCGGCACCGTGTTTGGGCAGTGGCGGCACCCGACTGCTCGGGATTTTTGGCGATCCCATCGCCCATTCCCTTTCCCCGGTTATCCACAATCTGTCGTGTAACCTGTTGGGATTGGATTATCGCTATCTGCCGTTTCATGTGGTGCCGGAACGATTGTCCAGCGCCTTGCAAAGCTTTCGCAACTTGGGGGGCGTGGGTTTCAATGCAACCATTCCTCATAAAGAGGCCCTGTTGCCCCTGATGGACGAACTGACGCCCGCTGCCCGGCGCATTGGTGCCGTCAACACCGTCATCTGTCAGGAGCGACTTATTGGCCACAATACCGATGCACATGGTTTTTTGGCAGCCCTTCAAGACGTGCGCCCCGATTTGCCGGATGGTCATCATGTTTTGGTGTTGGGGGCGGGTGGTGCCGCACGCAGTGTGGTGTCGGCCTTGCTGGATACCGGCTGTCAGACCTTGATCCTGGCCAATCGCACCCTGAGTCGGGCGGAGGCCTTGGCGCAATTTTTCGCCCCCCATGATCCTGGGCATCGTATTCAACCGATGTCCTTGGATGTTGATCGGTTGCCTTGGGAAACAATCACTTTGTTGGTGAATACCACCTCGTTGGGTATTCATGGTGAGGCTTCCTTGCCGGTGGCGTGGCACCGCCTTCCTGATGATGCTTTTGTTTATGACATCGTTTATGGTCCCCGGGGTACCCCCTTGACCCGCTTGGCCCTCAGTTATCACCGGCAAACCATGGATGGTTTGGATATGTTGATCCATCAGGCTGCTGCGGCTTTCACCCTTTGGACCAACCATGAGATGCCTGTGGCCATGGTCCGATCCTTTTTGTCGCGATCACGGGATGGACACACCCTGGATGGGTGAGGGGCGCTTCTTGGTTGATTGAAAAAAATATTGAAAGAAAAAAGGGGTCTGGGGGATTGCCCCCAGGGTTTTGATTTTGTT
>JADGCN010000143.1 GCA_015228975.1 Magnetococcales bacterium | reverse complement strand
TTTTTTGCAGCACAGCCGCGGTGGTTACCGGAATGGGGGAATTATCCGGCTTTTGTTTGGCCGTCTCATCCCCTTTGGAACAAGCGGTCAGGACAGATCCAGAAATAACTAGAAACAAAGAGAAAATAATAATCCTGGCACAGCATTTTTTCATCGGATTTGCATCCTTAAGGATTTCAATGGCATATTATGGCCTTTATCCTTATTTAGCCACGTCCAAAGGCGAGGCATGGAACTCTTTCTATTCGGAATAAAGACAAGCATATAACACTCCAGATTTATTCACCCAAACGGGCAAGGATCTTATCAACAAGCCCTTTGGCAACAACCCGATTCGGAGAACACTCATAGATCAGTCCAATCATCCTTTGGATCATAACCTTGTCGCTTTCTTGGAAGTTCACCAGAACTTCAGAGGGCATACCTAATTCCTCTGCATATTCCAATCTTTTCGACAATTTTTGGACAGTGTTCTCCATCTCTCGCTTGGTATGCTCCCCAAGCACAGGGGCATCGGCTATTTTTTTTATTTCATAGAGTTCTGCACGAATACTGCGCGTAAGCGATTCGGAATCATCAGACAGCAATCCTCCCTGTTCCAACACCGATAGTTGCTCTTCAACCCTCAAGGCACCAAAATCAAATGATTTCCGCTTGTTCCTCATCACGGAACGGCTTCGGCACAGACGAGCAATGCTGTCTCCAAGGGAGATTAGCTGGTGCTTCAGATTGCTATAGGGGGTATTATAGACAAAGTCATCCCTACGACCATTAGGGAGAATCTTTTCGTCCAATACATGTACTTCACCAACTGTCCAACTGGCAAAACGGCTCTCGGGAAAAACTTCTGAAAATATTCTTGCATCCCCAATCTGGATATTCCCCTTCCTGGCGCGCAATCCATGAATACCGAGCGATGGGGAAATTGCACCTTGATAACCATGATGAAGAAACCATACCAGACCAGAAATGTTACCGTCATCTCCATTGATCGTAAGAACCTCCAGATCCGTAAAGCGGTCCTGCTTCCCCTCAGCGAAAAAATATTGATTACGATAGGGGCGGTATAGAGGTATTTCGTCATCATTGAAATAAACATGAACCTCGTTCATATCTCCAAACGCAGTTAATCTCTCTCGGATCTCATTTCCAAAAATAAACTCTGGAGAAAAAGGAAGAGGAGCGACCTGGGAGAGATAGGAGGCAATCGCTTCTCGATTTAGCAATAGATCGCTCCTAATACGGAGCGGTTTCAGTAATTCAACCTCAAAAAAATGCGCTGGCCAATTTGTACCATCCAACTCCTTGAGAGAAATCACTTTATGAATCAGATCGTCCAAATTCCCCTTGAACGAGTGGTCCAGCAACAAGTCCTTGAATGTTTTACAATCCCATCTTAACTCCTGAACGGCATCATTTCCCACAGATCGTGAGCGGAACACAAGCCCCTGGCAATATCCCAAACCAGCTAAGCGACCAACGCCGCGAAAGCCTCTTGCCTTGCTGCCCCTTTTGTGACTACTGCCAATGGACGTCAAACGTTTTACAAAATCACCAGTAGGTATCCCAAGGCCATTGTCTCGGATACATACTGATCGGGATTCCATATTCATAACAATATCAACGCGACCATGATCATCTTCCTTGAGAACACCCAAAACCCGTGCGTCATCGATAGAGTCAGCAGCGTTCTGGACATATTCGCGGTAGATCGTCAGAGGGTCAACATACATTGCAGAACTGACAAGCTCCAATACGTCTTTCCCTACAACAATCTCTTCTGGAAAAGTCAGATCAGTGTGTTTAGACATGGGTTCACGCTTCAAGCAACATGCATACGATGGTCAAATATATCTCCACCATCATCAAGTCCATCACTAATTACACTATCTTCGACAATTTCATCATCGGCCAATCCAAAGTTGACTTCAGCAGTTCGTTTTTGTCGTTCCCAGATAGCCCGCTCTTCATCCCTAGTTGGAGGAATATAAAAATTGAGAACATTTCTAATCAGTGGATCTTTCTCAGAGGCATAATATCCCGCCAGTTCATTACGACTCAGACGTGGACTATCAGGAAGATCAAAAAATACACGAGATAAGATACCCAGGAGTATTCTTTTTTGCGTGATGTTAAGTTTTCTGAAAACGTCAAGATATTCATCGAATTCTGCTTGCCCGTCCTCTTCCTGGTACCATTTCCGATTAAAAATCATGTGATGGGGACGAAGGATCAAATTTTCAAAATCTTCACCAGAATGCCCAAATGCCTCTCTGAAAAAATCTGGTGCCCCAGAAACAACACCATGGGTAGCCTGAAGTATAACTTGAATCGAGCGCAGTTGATAACGGGTCCAGTGAGATCCCACATGAGATCGATCCATTAGGTCTACCGGTTGGTAGCGCATAGGAAAGGAAAATATCCGAATGCCTAATTCCTCGTTCAACTTCACGTTCAACGCCATGCGATCATAAAGATCACGGGGATCGTCCTGGTAGTTGTACAGCAGATAATTGGATAGAGAAACCAATCCGTTGGCCGCTGCCATACGGATGGAAGTCTCGTAAGGTTTCCTGAGATTCAAATGATCGAATGCAATACGAAGAGGGCTAACGCAAGTCTTGGCCAATTGTTGCATCAGTCGTTCATTCTTGGCCAATTCACGGGCGTCAACACCTTGGTTGAAATCAACCCGACGTTTGGTCGTTTGGCCATTTCGGGTAATCGTTGCACCCTGAGCAAACCCAAGATCAACAATTTCAGCCATAATCTCGTTGAAGCGGGAAGATGCTGTAATATTGTTATCCATAAAGATGAGGTCTTTTTTTATGCCGTAACGCAGTTTGATTTCATGGACTGTCTGAGAAATCGAGAGTGTTTCCCGCAAACCGCCTTCGAGTTTAGGAACGCCGCAGAACTCACAGTTACGAATACATCCACGGGAAGCGTAGAGGAAGTAGGCATCGTGAACAGGATATTGATAGCCGAGTTGATCAAGGATGCTATAATCAGGAACGAGTGATTCAATCGGTGTACCTAGGATATCCTCCGCATAAAATTCTTCCTCAAATTGGTCTAATTGAAGAGAAATCGTTGGAGCCTGATCGAGAAGTCCAGAAATGAACCTGATGCCTCTCCATCGGGGTTCCTGAATAAAGCGCTCATTCATCAATGAGGCGGCGATCCCGCCGACGAAAACCCTGTTGGCATGGCCTCGCACAAGATCCAATGCGTAATCAATAGCTCGTGAAGTGCGTCGCCATTCAAAAGAAAACAACGTAGTGACATAAATCCTATCCCAAGGAACCCCCTGCGCCGATTTATCCTCACCCTTGATAAAAATAACTCTATCTTTTTTACCATTCGGTCCATGATACTGGGCAAGTTTCATCAACCCAAGGGGGGGATATTTGTTGCGGTAACTAGGTTCGATAAGCAATATGTTTTTGTTAGCCATAGCTTCCAGGACGATGACTCGGACACTCTGAAGTTTGTATCCCGATTCATTTCACTAATCTGGGACATTTTGGCAAAAGCCGGAGGATAACAGAGTAACCTTCGGGAGGCAGCTCCATCAAGGGGTCGATTTCTTTAGGAGTCATTTAGCTTTTGGACTCCCAGCTCGACGTTCCCTGAGTTTCGACTCAATGGCTGCCCGAAGCCTCGCATAGTGATTCTCTTCCAACGTTTCTTGGGCTGCCTCCAGTATCAGGCGCAGGATTTTAACCTGAGGACGATCCAGACCAGACTCCATGTCGGTTGAAGCATATTTCACCTGTTGAAGCTTCGATTTTTTCTTGTCCAGATCACCAAGAATGCGATCATATTTCCTTCCTTCATCCGCTCCAATGCGTTTGACGGCCTTCTCCTTGTCACTCACGATTCTCTCGATAGCCCTGTCGAGTTTTGCAATCCCCTCTTCTTTTTTCTCAGGCGTGGCCACGCCCGATTTCAGCAAAAGATCAGCGGATTCATGAGCGGCATCCGCTCTCTGCTGGGCCTTCTGAGGACTCATGTTTCTGGCTTCCGAAGCTTCGTGACACTGTTTGCTCAAGGTACGGGCATGGATGAGCAGATCAGCACGGATGGCCGTCCACGCTTCGGTCTCCTCGAATCCGTCCCTTCGACCGTTGGGGATGACATCAGGGTGAAAAATATGGATTTCGCCTATAAACCAGTGGTTGAATCGTTCTGAACTCGCGGATGCCCCACGGAAGATCTCGGACATCAGTTCGGCACCACCGAAGCCGATTCCCTGTTTGCGGATACGTATCCCTGAAGAACTCGGGTCCGGGATCTGTCCGAGCAGGTTGGACCGGCCAACCCATCCCCAATACTGAAAATCCTGCCTACTGGGAGTCAAGAAGTCGATGCCCCGGATTTCGATCCTCTCATGAGAATTTACCCGTTTGGCGGTCTGGTAAGAGCTTTTGTAGGGACGAAAGACCTCACCACCTTGCTGGCCATCACGACCGAGAATGATCTGCACAACCGGGATATTGATTCCTTCCTTGTCATATTCTTTAATGATCTCCTGCTTGTAGATCATTCTATGCCCATCCAGATCGACTGGAGCATTTTGGCCGAGATAGTCCATCAAGTGATCATTGTTGAGCAGACGGTCGCCAACATCATTTCCGATCCCCTGCATACGGACCTCGAAGAAGTGTTCGTCTTCGTTGACGCGATTGGTTTTTTTGGTCGTACATTCGTTCAGAAGGGCAACAGCTTCCGTTTCCGGGTTTCGGGTGGAATCCCAGATGCCCTTCCGTAGGGCGACACAATCGAAACACACGATGGTTTCCACAGTGTCCCCCACAGCCGATGTGCGGAACTCCAGAGTCTCGCAGTAGGCGATGCCCGCCAAGCGACCAATACCGCGAAAGCCAACGATACGATTATTCTCCCGGCTGGTCGATTTTTCGGACATGCCCACGTCCACCAACCGTTGACAGGCCGTTTCCGAAGGAAGCCCGATGCCCTCATCCCGGATGGTCAGGGAGCGACTACGGGTATCGATACTGATTTGGATTCGTCCGGGATGCTTTGCCGGAATCAGTCCCTGGTCACGGGCCGTAACAATGGCGTCGCGTGCATTGGCGACGTACTCGCGCACTGCATCCAAGGGGTTTGTGTACATCCCCGTGGTCAGGGTATCGAGTACGTTTGCGCCAATACGCGCCCCAACCGTACCGCTTATCCTCCCGTCTATTGGCCCTACCACGGACTTCGCCATCATTTCCCCGTCTGTTTATGCGTATGGAGTCATCACTTTGGTTGAGAGTAGGCGGGAACCGGGAACCGCGCCTTAATGGTCGATGTCGAAAAGGCCGCATGTTGCAGGAGGAGAGTTCCTTTCGGCAAACGGGTCAAGGTGGCCTTTTGGGCCCCCGTCAGAAAGCGGTAATCGCCGGTATTCGTCACTTCCACACTGTTGGTACGTCCCATGATGTTGGTCGAGCAGTTGCCCAGAACCCGCTGATGGACCCCGGAACGAAACTGCTCAGCACCGAAAAGAACCATACCCAGAGAGCGTCCGCGTTCGGTGACTTCCAAAATGGTTCGGGTTAGAGCGCGATCATTACCCTCACGTTTGGGTGCATATTTGTTGAGTTCATCAGCGAAGATGACCACTCGGCCCATATCGTCGGTGGGACCAAGTTCCTCATCGTCACCCATCTTGGCCGATTGAATCTGGCGGATCACATCCCCAAAGACCAAGCTTTGTAGATAGTCTGGGAGAGGTTGGATATCCACGACAACCACATGTCCCGGTTTAATTTTCCTGACGATATCCCTGACATATACCTTACGCCGCACATCCGTTTTGCTGGAAGTAACTTCATCAAAGATATCGTTCTTTACCCGTTGCTGAAGAAAACGATAAAAGCGCCGCCAAGAAACCACAGGGATCTCCTGCCCCTTGGCCCTGTTCGGACGATCCTGGGATTTCTTGGTCATTTCCTCCACATCTTCGACCAGCGCAGACCACGAACTCGGACGCTTTTCCTTCATTTGTTCGGCGCACTGTTCCATGGTGGATTGTGGGTCATCCACATCGGCGAACAGAAGTTCAAGTTTATTTTTGCCGCTTTCGACATCGTAAAAGTAATTGTGAACCACGCCCCGGCTGATCTGATCTTCCAGGGTCTCCCGTGGCACAGTGGTGGATTGTGTGCAAAGACGATCCTCTTTTTTAGAGTAGGGGTGAAAATAAGTCACATTGTCGAAAGGGCGGGGTTCCAATCCGCATTTGTGCCATTCCTTTTTTTCGTGTTCACTCATGGCGACGTTGGGCTGATCAATATTCAACAAGTCACCCCCCTTGACGTTAAAGATGACCAGGGAAACATCTTTCATGCGCTTCTGCTGTAAAGCACACATGAGGAACATGGCATAGGAAGTCTTGGTGGCAAGGCCGGAAATGCCGGAAATATTGACATGAGCTCCCTCCGGTCCCACCACGAAATCCCCTTCGAAGTGGATAGGTATTTCTACATCGTTGGACATGGAAAAATAGCCCGCAGGTAGGGGCTGTTTAATGCCCCGTAACCCTAGTGCCTCGGTAACGCCTTCCCGGTCTGCCCACATCACTGCCGAGCCATCCCGGACGGGCATTTCGATGTCTTCAGTGTTATAAAGCACTTCGGCTGTGGCCACCGTAGTGCCCAGGCGTATATTGCGGGGCTCTGTGTTGACATCCCCGAAATCACTGGAGACCACACCGCTCAGATAACCAATGGCGTCGGTCAGGTGTTCCAATTCTTGCACAATGGCATAAGTGAAGCTCTGTCCACCCGGCTTTCTGGAAACATGAGGAACCTTTACCACATCGAATGGACGCAACAGGGTCGTGTCTGAAACCCAAAAGCGCAATGCGGTCGTGGTGGTAGGCTTGTTCTCTGTAGCGATAACCCGCCCAAAGATATCTGGATTATTCACACTGCGTCACTCCCCTAAAACAGGCCCCGAAACACCACCGGGGACATAAACAGGCTCTTCATATATTTTTCGGTCAAGTACATGGGGTACAAATGGGTAGCCCAACGTTCGTCCGCGCCAAAAGGTGTCACATTACGTTCGGCGAAAACATGCTGGGAGATGACATTAATGCGGGTACTATCGAACCCGTTTTCCCGTTCAGCATCGCCAAGTGCAAACAGTTCCAACTTGACCACTCCCCCCAGAGTGCCCTGAACCCTTTTCTTAGGACGCAGTCGTAGATACCAACTGCCCAGGCTGACCCGACCGAAGGTTCGTTTATGGACGATGGTCCGCTGTCCCTGTTCCAAATGCCCGACCATTATGCCCACATGGCTTTTTTTCTGTCCTTTTCCCACGGTGAAGTCCGGTTTGAACCGCTTGGCAATACCGATGACGTTACGAAAATCGCCGATGTCAAATTTCGGATCACGAAACATGAGTGAACCGTCCAGAACCAACATGGCATCATTGGAAAGTGCGCCCGCCTGGGCCAAATCGCAAGCTGCCTTGACTTCCATATTGTGCATCCGCTGCATAACGGCGGCGGCAGCCAAGTCCAGCGGATTGCCGTCGTTTCTGAATTTATAGCGGATCACTTCGAAGTACCCTCGGGGCAGGTCGGCCAGTTCAGACCGGATAGCCTCCACGTCGCTATCCCCAATGAGGTCAGGCAGAACCAGAGCATTGACTATGTGCGAGGCATCAGCCACTGGTTTCATCCCTATCCCACCATATTTGCGGCAGTCCCGTTCGCAGACGGCCACACCAACCTGGGCAGCGATAAGGGGGAAGTAACGACGATTGTGTTCCACATCCGCCACACGGTAGGTTTTGCGAGAACCATCGATAAAAAAACGGAACAACGGGTCGCTGGCGGGGTCAAGCAAGGGGCCAATATCACAACAATTCCCACTAGGTGGAGGATCTTCGAAGGGTTCTTCCACCGGAGGCTCATTTTCATCCCATTCCGAACTGCTGGAACCGTCCAAGTCCAACATGTCGAAACGATTGCAAGTTAAGCCGATGCGGTCGCGCAAAAGGTCGATGATCCGGTTCATACCGCCTCAATTTAGGCTAAACATTGTACCCTTCGGTCAATAATATTAGCTTTAATGTCTATTATCATCGAATTTTCTTATCCAAACACGCAAACACCAACACGGGGATCCGGAGGAGATGATCCCCCACCCCCACAACAAACCGGCATCAAGCGCATTCATCACGCTCCGGCAGCGTTCGCGTAACCTCTCAAGTCGTGATTCAAAATCATTGATTATTTAGATATTGTCAAGTATCTATGGAAGAGGACACCAAAGCCTCTCCAAATTAGGATATGGTGAGATGCCTCGGAACGCCAAAGCTAATCCCAACAATCCGTAGCAAGCCAGGAGACACCCCGATGGACAAAGAGACCGAAGAACAAATTCGCCTGATGGCCTATGCCCTGTGGGAACGGGATGATCGCCCCCACGGTCGTGACCTGGA
>JADGCN010000142.1 GCA_015228975.1 Magnetococcales bacterium | reverse complement strand
AGATCACTACCTCTTTGAATCAGAAATATTTTTGTCCCGGAACAAATTCACCCTGCCCATCCTCTCGACAATCCAACGCTTTGAGATGCTCCACGATACGGCAAGCCAATTCTTGGGAAATACCGGGCACGCTCTTCAGGGATTCCGGGTCTGCCGACCGAATGGCGGCCACTGAACCAAACTGTCGCAGCAAGTCCCGTTTTTTCTTGGCGCCAATCCCGGGAATCGCGTCCAACATGCTCAGGCGTTGGCGTTTTTTCCGACGCACCCGATGAAATCCAATGGCAAATCGATGCGCCTCATCGCGTATTCTCTGCAAAAGATGCAACACCGGCGAATGGTGCGGCAGGATAATCGCCTCCTCCCTGCCCGGCAAAAACAATCGTTCCCGGCCCGCATTTCTCTGGGGACCCTTGGCTATGGCGCAAAAAACAATCCCATCGGTCTGCAATTCGTCGGCAACCTCCAACACCGCCTGCAATTGTCCCACCCCGCCATCCAACAGGATCACATCCGGCCATGGTTCCGCACCTTCCGCCCCCTGGCTTTCCTTGAGCGCCAGTAAACGCCGACGCAATACCTCCGCCATCCGCGCCGTATCATCCGCCAAACCTTCATCGCGAATGGCATAGCGACGGTATGCCTCCTTGCGAAACCCTTCCTGGGTGAACACGACCTGCGACCCCGATGGTTCGGAATCCTGGAAGTGCGAAATATCGTAAGCTTCAATCAGCTCCGGCATCTGCTCCATCTCCAATATCTGAGCCAATTGCATCAAATCCCGCCCCTGGGCTTTGTGCGAACCCAAGCGCCGCAACAAGACCTCCAAAGCATTTTTTTCGGCCATTTCCAACAGGGTACGCTTTTCCCCACGCTGGGGCCGCAACAACCGTACCCCCGACCCCCGCAAACGACTCAAAACCGATCGCAACCAAGCATCATCCGCCAAGTCAACGTTAACAATCACTTCCGGCGGTGGCCACGTCCCCTGTCCCCTTGCGGAACCTTGCTCCAACCGATTGGCCGGATTGGCATAAAATTGCGCCAAAAACGATTCCATGACCTCCTCGACCCCCGCCTCCTCGGCATTTTCCGGAAAAAAACTGCGACTGCCCAGCAAAAGACCATGGCGTACAAACAAAAACAACGCCACCGCCATGCCATCCTGCTTGAGGACCACCGCCACATCCAAATCGACATCCTGGGATAAATTGAGCCGGCGCTTATCCTGAATCTGGATCAAACAATGCAGGCGATCCCGCAACATGGCCGCCTCCTCAAAATCCAGGGCTTCGGCAGCCTCCCACATCGCCTTTTTGGTCTCCCGTTCCATCCCTTTGTCGCGTCCCTCCAAAAACCCCACCAACTCCTTCACCCGTGCCGCATACACCTCCCCTGCCTCGCGACCACAACAAGGGGCTGTGCAACGCTTGATCTGATATTGCAAACAAGGCCGACGACGATTGCTGAACTGCCCATCGCTACATTGTCGCACCGGAAAGACTTTTTGCAACCATTTCAAGGTATCACGCACGGCATGCACCGATGGATACGGACCAAAATAACGCCCATCCTGGCGTCTGAGCCCGCGGTACAGCGACAATCTGGGAAAAGGGTGCGACAAATTCAGATACAGGTAGGGATGCGACTTGTCATCCTTCAACAATACGTTGTACGGCGGCTTGAATTGCTTGATCAGATTGGCTTCAAGAATGAGGGCTTCGTTTTCCGTCTCGGTCAGGGTGAATTCCAGGGATACGGCCTGACGCAACATGGCCAGGGTTCGTGGTGCCTGACTTCCGGAAAAATAAGAACTCGTCCGTTTTTTCAGACTTTTGGCTTTGCCGACATAGACAACCCGTCCCTCCAGGTCCAAAAAACGGTAAACCCCCGGCCCATCCGGTAGTTCATGAGCGATCTTGCGTAATGTTTCCTCCACCCGTTCACATCCGGCGTCGCGACAGAGAGAACAACGTGACCCCGGCCACGATCATCGGGACACACAACCATTGCCCCATGCTCAATCCCAAAGACAACAGACCCAATTGTGGATCGGGCTCACGGTAAAATTCGACAAAAAAACGTGCGGCACCATAGCCGATCAAGAAAATGCCAAACAACGCCCCCGGTTGATGCATTTTTTTGCCCAACCACCACAGCAGGGCGAACAGCACTACCCCCTCCAAAGCCGCCTCATAAAGTTGGCTCGGATGTCTGGGCAACGGCCCGCCGCCGTGGGGAAAGAGCATACCCCAGGCAACGTCGGTAGTCCGTCCCCACAATTCCCCATTGATGAAGTTGCCGATGCGCCCCAATAACAATCCCACCGGCACCACGGGCGATACCAAATCTCCCAACGACAGGCAGGGGATCTTTTTTTTATGGGCAAAGTAACAGATCGCCACCGCCACTCCAAGCAACCCCCCATGAAATGCCATCCCCCCTTCCCATATCTTGAAAACCGCCAGGGGATGATCCCAATAGTAGGAGAACTGGTAAAACAGGATGTATCCCAAACGCCCACCCAGCAGCACCCCGCCCAGGATCCACATGGTCAAATCGCCCAACTCATCCTGGGTCAGTTGCAGCGCCATGCGCCTGGCCTGAATCTTTAACAAAGGCCACCCCAGCAAAAAAGCCAGGCTATACATCACGCCATACCAGCGAATCGCCAACGGACCGATGGAAAAAACCACGGGATCGAATTCCGGGTGTACGAGCATGGTCTTACTTTCCTGAAGTTGCGGGGACTGCGGTATCGGGGTTTTCCGGATAGCAACCCAGAATGGTCAAATTGCTGGTGAAAAAGCCTAATTCTTCCAGAGCCAGTTTGCAATGCGGTTCTTCGGGATGGCCCTGAAAATCCAGATGAAAATGATAACTCCAATGCTTCCCCGGTATGGGACGCGATTCCAAACGGGTCAGATTGACACCGTTGGTGGCAAAACCTCCCAAACATTTGTAAAGTGCCGCCGGGATGTTTCGCACCTCAAAAAACAGGCTGGTTTTGTGGGGCAGGCGACTGTCGGTGAGCAGTTTTTCCCGGGATATGACCAAAAAACGGGTGGTATTCATGGTGTTTTCCTGGATACCCCGCATCAACACCTTCAACCCGTACAACTCGGCGCACAATTCTGAAGCAATCGCCGCCTCGTGAATATCCTGACGCATCATCAAGTCCTGGGCCGCCCCGGCGGTATCATAAACCGAATTGCGGTTCCAGCCCCGCTTGCGGATGAACGCCCGGCATTGCGCCAACGCCTGCGGATGCGACGCGACGGTTTGAATATCTTCAATCGTGGCTTCCTTCAATCCCAGCAGGCAATGGCTGACCTTGAGGTAGTATTCCCCAACTATGTAGAGATGATGCGCTGCCAAAAGGTCGTAGCTGTCGCTGATACCCCCGGCCATGCTGTTTTCCACTGGCACCATGCCCCAATCCACCTGTCCCTCCTCCACCATGGAAAACACATCCTCAAAAGTTTTGCATGGTATGAACGACTCCCCCGGAAAACGTTCCCGGCACGCCTGTTCGCTGTAGGCACCCGGCATCCCTTGAAAAGCGATCTGACGTTTCTTATTCACAAAAAACTCCCAATTAACAATGTTGACATCTTTGACACAACTTGAAAGATCGATCCTACTTTGACACACTGATGATCCAAGATTATTGTCCCTGGATACCCGCTCTGACATGAAAAATAATTCATCCCGCCATGGATGCCAACGCATGATTCCCATAACGAACTGCGAAGATTTTAAACTTGAACAAGCATGGAAGAAATTCAAGAGAACTGACAGGTTGCAGGGTTTACCCCCAGAGTCGGCCAACCTGCTTCTTTTTTATGCAGTGGAGTGTGGTCTCAAGCATCTCCTCCTTGCAAAGCTCGCGTCACCTAAATGCCCGGTTTCTGGCAAAGGCTTACTTTACAGCCACAACCTTAAGGCCATTGCCAGTGATTTATGGTCTTCATCAGCCAATGTGCCACGATTGCCAAGAAACATGCACCTTAAACTGAAATCAGGAAAAAAAGAATGTATAGAAGTGGAAGACGTCCATTTAGCATGGCGATATGGCTTGTCAATCGACGAAACTGACGAAAAAAAAATGGTTGAATGGTTGCGAAAGATCAACGATTACATGACCAAAATGGGGAAAACACTATGAGTACCCCCGAATTGCTCCTGAACTGGGTAGACGTGGCACGCAAACTCCAGAGGGAATCCCATCCCCCTGATACGGAAAATAGTGAGCCGCCCCTTCCGAAAGGGGTCGTTTTCACTCGCACCTTTTGGGACCGTTTGCTCGTGGGTGTAGCACCCGGTACAGAACTCAATGATGTCTGGGGTTGGCTGTCCAAGCTCTTCGGCAAACGATGGAAAGAAACCAAGAACCATGATGACAAAACCATCCTCCTGGAAGCCCAAGGCGACTCGCTTTCCCACCTTCCCGTTGAAGTAGAAGAACTTGATGAAGAAGAGGTCCGTGAGTGGCGTCAGATTCCCTTTCAGCCCCGATTCACCCCTTCAAGAACGAGCTATTTCTCCAAAGACAAGAACCTTCCCCCTGAAAACTTCCCGCCGGGCCAACCGCCGATCCTGGCCTTTCATTCCTTCAAAGGGGGCGTGGGGCGTACCTTGTGCGCCTTAGCCACCACCTTGGCCTACACAGCCCATGACAAAAAAGTTTTGTTGGTAGATGCTGATTTTGAAGCACCCGGCATCAGTTTTCTCTACGAAACAAGAAACCCCGACCTTGATTTTGCCATGGCCGATCTTCTGACCATGTTGCATGCCGATCCAGACCCCAATGGCGTTGACGCCATGGCCAGCGCCAAGAAAGGTGTTTTAAGCCAACACTTGGACAATGTCTTTGTCCTCCCCTGCTACAGAGACCTGCGAGACAGCGTCTCTTTGGAAATCCGCCCGGAACATTTGGTTGCCAGTACGGCTCATCCCCCCTTCTTCCTGGGCGACACCCTTTCCCGCCTGGGTAAAGAACTTAAAGTTGATATAGTGATCATCGATTTACGGGCTGGCCTGTCAGAGTTATCGGCCCCCTTCCTCCTTGACCCAAGAATCAAACGCATTCTGGTGACCAATGCCTCGGGGCAATCCATTCGTGGCACCCAGCTTGTCATTCAGGAAATTGGTAACACCTTAAAAAACAATCAATGGCCCACCGGAAATCTGCCCGCCCTGATTCTCAATCAACTGCCTGGCACCATGCTCCCAAATAAAGATGGTTCAGCAGGAAATCACTATGTTAGTGACATACTGGAAAGCATCAACCAAACCTTGGAACAGGCTTTTTCGCAACCATCCGCAATAACGGACGAAGATGGTCAACCGATTCTTGCAACAAACGCCGAGGAAGGCATTTCCCAAGCCTATATTTCTTATAATGAGCCTTTGGCCGCCCTTCCCGGTAGCTGGGAGGGGGCTATGGAGACGATCCAACAATCCCTTGTACCACAAAAAATCTGGGATACGCTGCAGTTTTGGCTACCGGCTACCGGCTCTTATACTATAAACGCCCTTCCAGAAGCGTCCCTTGATGAAAGGCGCATCCTACTGCGCGATTTCGCTGGAACATTCGTGCATGCTGAAGGAAACTCCGAATCTGCCTCCAAGGATATCTCTTTTCTTGCCATTCAACCATTAACGAATCTGGCAAAGGATCATGTCGCCAAATTACCCATGGTCGTCTCCATAGGTGCCAAAGGAGCCGGAAAAACCTATGCATTCTTGAACATCGCACGAAGCGGGCAATGGCGGAAGTACGTCAACAAGGTAGACCCGGAACTGAATTGCAGCTTTGATGCACCCGTGTTTCCCCTCCTCTGGAGCAAGAACGCCGATCAGGAGGAAATGCAAAAGCTCTGTCATGCTTGTCAGAAGCAATCAAGTTTGACACCATCCCCAGTCCCGTTCGAGTTATCAAAGGAGATTACTCATTTCAAGGGAAAAGACATTTATGAATGGCGAGATTTTTGGGCCAACGCCATCGCCCAATCCCTGGGAGCAACAGGTACAACGCAACCCTTTGAAACTCTACAGACACACCTTCGTCATAAAGATCAACGCATTGTCATTTTGATGGATGGCCTTGAGGAGACGTTCCCAGAGTTTACCACCAATCGTTCTCAGCAGATTGCCTTGCGCGCACTACTCCAGGAGATTCCCAATTGGCTCCGAACGTTACCAGGAGCGCCTATCGGCATCCTGGTATTTGTCAGACAAGACATGGTGGCACATGCCATTCCGCAAAACCGAGGGCAATTCATAGATCGTTACAAAAGTTATGCCTTGCGATGGACATGGGAAGAGACCCTGGAATTGGTGGCTTGGGTGTGTGACAACTCCAGAGCAACGGACAATCTTTGGAAAGATTTCAACACACTGAACGAATCGGAACGAGTGGAACGTTTGAAGCCTCTTTGGGGCATGAAACTGGGGGGGGACGAAACAAACGAAGCCATTTCCAACAATTGGGTGCTGTCCGTCCTTTCCGACCTGCGTGGACGAATCCAGGGGCGTGACGTGGTGCGTTTCTTGAGTCTTGCAGCCGGCGAATCCGTTAGTAACACCAAGACAACAGACCGCATGCTCGTTCCAACCGCCATGCGGCAGGCAATCGAACCTTGCAGCCAAAAAAAAGTTGAAGAAATTGGGTTAGAAAACGAACCTCTTAAAAAGGTTTTTTCAAAAATCAAGGGGAAAAGTTCAGGCTCCTCTCGGTTATCAACGCCATGCACCTATAAAGACTTGGCGTCCCGCAAACTGTCCGCGTTGGACGTTGACTTGCTGGAAGAAAATGGGGTTCTGTTCCTCGACGAAAAGAAAAAAGAATACCATTTTCCGGAAATCTTCCGGCATGGTCTTGGCGTGGAACGCGCTGGAGGCGGTAGAAAAAAAGTTATTTCACTCATGCGCCAAGTGCGCAATCAAGGGCTCTTTTGAAAGCCCGGTATTGTGCATGAGGTTTTGCGCAAAGAGCGCGAAAAACCTCATGCCGTGAACTAATAAGACGTGATCAAGGCGCAAAGTTTTGCGTCAAAAACAGACGCAACGCCTCCCAGGATTGCTGATCCGCTTCCTTGTTGTAGGCGATGGGCAGCTTGAACTCCCGGCCCAGCGCATCGGCATCGGGATTGGTAAAGCTGTGGGTGGCTCCAGGATAGCTGATCACTTTGAAGTCGGCTCCCGCCCGAGTCATCTCATCCTTGAACGCCAGCACCTTGGCTGGAGGAATCATGGGATCGTTCTCTCCAGTCAATACCAAGATTTTCGAGCGAATACCACTTGGCACCGCAGGTTGCATGGGATCCAGGGATCCATGAAAACTGGCGACCCCTTTGAGATCTACTCCTTGGCGCGCCATGTTGAGGACCACTCCCCCACCAAAGCAATAACCAATGGCGGCTATTTTTGTTTTCGCCACGTACGGCTGTTCCCGCAATAGATTCAAGGCTGCCTCAAAGCGCCCTTTGGCGACAGGAAAATTCTGGATTGCCTCCTTGGAAAAGGCTTGGGCCTCATCGGGATGCTTGGCCTCCTTGCCATCGCCATACATATCCACAGCCAGGGCAACATATCCCATCTCAGCCAACATGGTTGCACGCTTGCGGGTGTAATCGTTGTGGCCCCACCATTCGTGGACCACCAACACCCCGGGTTGCAGCCCGGTTAGGCCCTCATCCCGTGCCAGGTAACCTTTCATGGTAACCCCGCCAGCGCTGTAGGTAACCTCGTGACCCACCACGGCGGCCAAGGCCGATGTCACCCAGAAACATACGGTCAATGCAAAGCCCAGGATAATTTTTCTCATCACTACCTCCATTATTGGTGTCGCCAAAGAGTGGTTTACAGGCCAGAATCCCTCCATGAGAGGTATGCAATGATAGCTAACCTTTCGGCAAGAGATTTTCAGACCATCATGCAATAAAATTGCTTCCATGTCCGAGATGCTGCTACTTCAATAATGGTAACTTAAACGCCTTTAGATTGCACAAAAAATCTTAATACCATGTGTTTATCATAGTTTATTGCATGGCTTCAATAAAAGTTCCTGTCTTGACATTATCCATTTGCCGGGAAAATTCCTATCTGTTAGAGTTTTGTTTCACAGGTTTGACTGTGTTGTAGCTGAAGGCAACCATTTAAAATAAATAAAACAGGAGCCAGTCATGAAAAATTTAAAACTTTTGACAAAAATTGGACTGGGATTTGGCGCAGTCATTATGCTAATCGTTTTTGTTGCAATTATTGGAAATATGGGATTTTCAGCGGTTGTCCAACGGGTTACCAACCAAACGATCATCAGGGAAGCCTACATCGAAGCCGTCATGGCCTTGCGCGCCGAACGTAACTTTATGGATGATCGGAGTGAAAAACATCTGGAAGGTGCCACCAAGGCCATGGAAGCCCTCAAAAACAAGGCCACCATCGCCCGTGACCAACATTTTAAAAGTCCTGATGATCAGGATAAAATGACCAAGTTAATCAAGCTGGCAGAAGAGTATAGCAAAGATTTCATGTCAAGACCCGGAAGATTGTGTACCGATTTTACAAACAAATCTGGTCTTTTTTC
>JADGCN010000141.1 GCA_015228975.1 Magnetococcales bacterium | reverse complement strand
CCGATTCAGGCATTCGGGGGCAGGCTCTGGATCCCCGCTTTCGCGGGGATGACAGAAACTACGCATTCCAAGGTAGATGAGGTTTAAGATCGGGATGCGAACTGGCGAAAAATAGAGTACATGATCGTGGGTATTGGACGCTGCTTTTCGTTGGTCAGCCAACGCCATCAGGCCACTTGTCAGGTCACGGGATGAGAGATTGCAATGGTCACAAAAATTAAAAGTACCGATGTCAGCCGCCTTGGCCGGATCACCGGTCGCAAGGTTTCCGGGACTCAGGGCCGAACCGGCACCATCATTTCGGCGGCACCCCCCAAGCGGCGGGATGATATCGCCGTTTCCCCCATAGCGCGTGCCATCAATATGGCGGATGAGGTGGCTCATGCCGCTCCCGATGTCCGGGCGGCAAGAGTTGCCCCGATTCGGGAAGCGATTGCCAACGGCGAATACAAAGTGGACAGCGTTTCCGTGGCGGACAAAATTTTGCGTCAGGTGATCATGGAACGGCGTAAACTGACTTGAAGATCTGATCCCATGACCACTCAAAAGCCTCCTCCAGAAGTCCCGGATGCCATACGCCAGGAAGTGGAAAAACTGGTCCAGGTCGTGGATCCCTTGGTGTCGCTATATAAAGGACTGGCCAAGCTCTTGGAAGCGGAGCGCAAGGCTTTGGATGATCGCAATCCCGATTTGATGGAAACATTGGCGAGTCAGATCGGTCGGGTTTTGGAGGAAATTCAGGCGGCGGACCATTTGCGGCAAAAAATGACCCGGCAATTGGGTGCCAGATTCGGCTTGACGGGTGACCATCTCAATTTAAAGTCCCTGGACCAAGCCATGGGGGGGAATACCGCCCTGTTGGCTTTGCGCGAACGCCTCAAAGGTGCCATGGACAAGGCTGATAGCCTCAACCGCCATAATCAGGCCGTATTCAAGGGGGTTCTGGCCGCCACCGAGTCCATTCTACGGGTGGTCAAGGAGAGTACCCAGGGACCGGTCGCTTCCTATAATCGCAAGGGGGGGCGTCATGCTTCTGCAAACAGATTCCATTTCATTTCAAAGCAGTTATGATTGTTCATAGCCGTTTTTATGTTTGATTTGTTGCTGTCATTGATACGGGGCACAGGATGTGGCCTGAACGTTTGTGAAACAATGGATATTGTCTCGCACGACCTCCAGAGCATAGCCTGTCCCAACACCAGGGATGGTATCAACCGGGTTTCCATCCGCATTGGCCCTCCATCACCCACACTGCTTTTGACGCGGGGACACGACCTATGTTGATTTTGACACGGAGAATAGGTGAGAGCTTGACGATTGGCGATGATATCAAGATTACCTTGCTGGGTATCAAAGGTAATCAGGTCCGCATCGGTGTGGAGGCTCCGCGCGATGTTCAGGTGCATCGCGAAGAAATCTACGACAAGATCAAACGCGAAACCCGTAAGGCCAACCGCCGCATGCCCGATTCGGTTCTGGATCAGGCTTCGAGGATTTTGTCGGGGGGGTCTTGATTGATTTCGTCACGTTGAGAGTGTTCTGCCGCCGATAGCCGTTGTTGGTCCTCATCGCCCTTGATAAGAGAGTGATCGATTCACTGTATCTATTTGGCTACAATCAGCGTGATGTATACGATTTAGCAGCCTGTCGGATTTGATATATCTATTGATCAGTATAAAGTTATTGTAATATGAAAAATATTTTTTATGCTTGGTGTCGGCAAAGGATGCAGAGAACAGGTCGATCCAACACGATTTTTCCTTGTCATTTGTCTGCACCAATTCGTAACCCACAATCATCAGGGCGTCGGCATCCACAGCAATGTGAGCATTTGCAGGCCTGCTCAAAATTGCCCCCGGACACCCGCATGATCCGCGATTCGCTATTGGTCAAATTGACTTGATCGGTGGAAAGTGGTCCCTCTGCAGGCGGTTTGGGTTTTTTGCCTCGTGGCTTCTTTCCCACCTGCCGTTGGGCCTCCCGCTTGGCCATGCAGGCTTCGTACTCCGTCTTCTCCTGCGCCACCCGTTCCGCTGCTCGCGCTTCGATCTCGGCCTTGGCCTTCTGAATCTCCATCAACCGCTCTTCGCGCCGCTTCAATTCCTTTGGAATATCCAAATCCAGTACCGGAACCTGGCCTTCTGCCTGCTCTGCCAAACGACACAGATCCTCGACCTCAGCCCGCAACCGCTTCTCCAACTCCCTCGCATGTCCGAATGACAAGGCACTATACTTGGATGCGTTTATCTTGACTTTGCTGCCATCCAGGCTGATGGTTTTCAACTTTTCTAACTTCATGCGTGCGGACACGGTCAGCACCTGGATAAATATGTCTTTGATCTCGCAATCGAATCGTGTGCGAAGGGTGCCGATGGTGTCGTGATCAGGATGGGTATTGGCGGCAATAAAGCGAAAAGCCAGAGAGTCCTGGCAGGCACGCGAATCCAGGATGGTATTGTAATGATGACTGGCAAGCGGCAGGGGGGCATTCTGTCGCTTGCTCCATCCAGCAAGCCATGGTTTGGACGCCGTGGGAGTCGGGATTGGAGAAATTTCTATGGACGGGAAGGGTGTGATTCAGGATAATCTGGACAGTGAAAGAGTTGCTACGCCGTGTTCCAACATCGTGTCGTCACGTTTCGGACGCAAGTGTTTACGGATTCCGGTAACATGGGAAATGAGTGCCAGTGCCATTTGGATACTGAAAAAACAGGATGGAAAATCAGAAAGAACCAAACAGGTCACAGTACGATACCACTCTCAAGGATTTGTTTGAAAAGCCGCCGCAACGTTTGTTGCAGATTTTGATCGGACGGGAAGCTGTGACACTTTTACCAGTGGAATTCGCTTCCACCCAAAAGCGGATTCCCGATCTGGTGTTCTTGCTGGAGGATGATTCGATATTTCATCTGGAACTGCTGAGCAATCCAGAGGGTATGGTCTAGCGTATGCTGATGTATTATTCGTTGATACGTCAGCGATATCCAAGCAAAATTCTGGTTCAGAAGGTGCTGTTCCTCGGGCCGGAAAGGTGGAACCCGACCTCAGACATCGTAGAGCCGGGTTTGTCCTATCACTACGATGTGATTGACATCCGCAACATAGACTGTCGGGAGTTGATGGATAGTCCGTTATTGGAGGAAAATATCCTGGCAATCCTGTGTCGGATCGACAACCAAAAGGAAGTGATCCGGGAAATCTTGCATCGAATCAGTGATCTTACGATAAAAGCCAGGGCGGATGCCCTGACAAAACTGGTCATTTTAGCTAGGTTGCGTCGACTGGAAATGGTGGTTAAAACGGAGGCTGAAACAATGTCATTAACCTTTAATTTAATGGAAAACGATGTATTCCGGCCAATGATCCTGAAGGAGCTGAGGGAAGCTGAGCGGGTGGGCGAACTGAGAGGGGAGCAGAGAGGTGAACTGAGAGGTGAACTGAGGGGTGAACTGAGGGGTGAACTGAGAGGCGAACAGAGAGGCGAACAGAGAGGCGAGGCCAAAATTCTGACCCGCCAGCTACAGCGCCGTTTTGGTATCGTACCCGACTGGGCCAGTGAAAAGATCACTAAGGCCGAGCCGTCCTCCCTAGAGGAATGGAGTTTTCGCATCTTCGAAGCCCAATCCTTGGACGATGTCTTCTCGGACAGGACATGACCGTTGCAATCCTGTTGGGAATCAATGGACATGTCTGGTTCTGTGGCCAATAAACTTTCCGGCAATGTTTATTGGCGTGTGCATACGATCTGGTTCCCCTCTTGATCATGCTCAGGTGCCAGACACCTTGCGATGTGATGACGTAGAATAAAAAAAACCGCTACAGGACGACGATTTCGCGGAAAACCACTTCCTCCGGTCGTTTCTCGATTTGTTCGATGGATGTGGCTAGGCAGATTTCCACCCGCGATGGGGCAACGGCCTGGATGAACAGTTTGCGTCCCTGGGAACCGGGGCCGAAGGTCAGGCTCCTTTCTTGGAGTTCCCGGACACCCCGGCGCAATTCTCCCAGGCCGGCCTGGGGCGAGGTGGAAAATACCAGGACAAAGGTGCCCCGTGTTGGAATGCCCAATTCATGCCATACGTAGTAGGGGCCGTTTTGTTGCAGCACCGGTTGAAAGCGTCCCCGTTTCAAGCCACCCACAAAGAATGTGAAAGGTGCTTCTCCCTGGCGATTTTCCAGGGTGGGGCCGGCGGCGAGGAAGGGTTCCCCCGGGATGAGTTTCAGGAGGCCGATGGCGACGCCGGTTTTGGCGGTAGGTTTGTAGGGGTTGTCGGGGTCACCCGGTGGGGGGCGATGGATAATCAAGTTCTTGCATCCCATGGAATTTTGGATGCGTTCAAGAACGGGATTCTTTTTCAAGCCTCCTGGGGGTGGTTCCCATTTGTGCATCTTTTCCTGGGCCATGGCGGCGAAGAGTGCCTGCACCAGCAGGGCACGACTGGCGTTTCCGGCTTGCAGGATGTGGATTTCCGCCGGATCCAGACCGCGGGCACTGAAGGCTTGTTTCATGGCGATGAAGAAACGATGCACCCCCTTGCCGACGCGGGCGACGAGGAAATGGTTGACATGGTTGCGGTCCACCTTGAAACTGACCATGGTTTTTTCACGGGAACGGTTGAGGAGTTCCAGTTCGAGGATGCCAACGCGTTTGTTGGGGTGGCAGGTTTGGAAGTCGGGACGCAGGGTGAAGCTGGCATCCATGATTTCCTGGCTCAACATATCGCCGATGCGGTCTGACATTCTGCGTATGATGGGAGCGCCATCCGAACCGGCACCGCCGTGCCGACCGTCATCCCCGATGATGTCCCATTGAAAATTTTCCCATAATTCCCGAACCTGGGCCATGACCAGGGCGGTATTGGTTTGGGCGACGTGGGAATGATCGAGAAAAAGTTCATGCCCGGGAAATTTTTCCCCCTCGGGTGGCATGGAGAAGGGGATGCGATGTTCGCGGCATATGTCCAGGTTATCCTGGAACACTAGGTAGGCGACATTGGCGACCAGGTTTTCGCCGCCGAGATACATGTCACCGCTGGCGCCGAAATGGTTGATCACCTGTTCGTAGCCGCTCTGGGCTTCTTCGTCGGACGGTCTGCGATAGATGCCAAAGTCAAAATCGGTACTGCCGCCGCCAAAGTCGAACACGGCGTAGGCCACGCCGTCATCCGTTGCTTCGATATCCAACTGTTCCAGGGCGCATGCGGCATAAGCGGCGGGCTCAGAGGCTTCTTCGGTGACGCGGAAGCGGTGGATTTTTTCGGAATCCATGAGTATGGCTGGCAGGCTGCGCATCAAGCCGCGGGCAAAGCTGGAGCGAATTTGATGTTTGACTTCTTTGGGATAGGTGACGGGAAAAGTCATACAATATTCCAAGAATAAACCGTTAGAACGGTTGTTGATGAACAGGCCGAGGTAATAGGCATACAGTTCGATGGGGTCGAAGGGGTCGTCTTTACCAACGGTGATTCGCTGGCCGGGAACCGGCATGGGTGCGTTGGTGGGGGTGAATTCCATTTCAAATCCGGTTGCCTGATCGGTAATGCGCAACAGGTGTCCACTGCGTGCTTGCAAGGGCCATTGTTTGATGGCGGTCAGCATGCTGGCAACAATGGCTTGATTGGCCTCGTTTTCGCGAAAGTTGGTGAGGGCTTCGTGGGAAAAGTGAAAGTCGTCCCAACGGGTCATGGGGCGATACGCCTCGGATTTCCACACGTCCAGGAGTTGTGGCAGGTTGATGAATTCCAATATGGTGGGATTTTGATAATCACCGGGGATGGGTTTGCGATAAAAATCGGTCATGCCCACCCGCATGAGGGAGATCTTGCCATTTTCCCGGCAGGCGACAACGGTGGAACTGGTGCCGAAATCGATGGCGACAACGCCGTTTTTCACATCTTTTTCCGGGTTGCGGGCCTCCCAGGGTTGTTTCAACTCCACCCCTATCCAGCCGGTTCCGGTGGGTTTCCTGGGTTGGTAGAGTTCCCACAATCCTTTTTCCATGTCCAACAGATAGGATTCTTCCAGGACCGGCAGTCGTGCGCGGATGTAGTCCCCTTCCAGCAATAATTGTTTGAGGGCTCGGAGGGAGGGGGGGGCGGTGGCTTGGCTTTTTTTGCTGGCGCTGAGGGTCAGGGTATAGAGTTGATTGAGTTTGTCGGTGATATCGGTGACATCCTGGGGCAGTAGGGAATTGGCGACGATGAAGGAAAAAATATCGCGTTGGGCCACCCGATGCACGGGTATAACCAGGGTGTTTTCATCCGGGTGTCCGATTTCTCCAGAACCGACCTTGACGGTCATGAATTCCTGGCCATCGGCGGTACGATCCTTGGCCAGAAGGGTGGTGCGGGCAAATTTTTCGTGTTCGCGAAACAGTTTTTCCCGGGCCACCGATTTGAGTTCCTCAACGGCGGGCAGTTCCCAATTTTTGAAGGTATAGATGTGCAGGCGGGCCAGATATTGAAAAACTTCTTCGCCCTGGGCCTGGAAGCCATGCAGCAGCCACAGACAGCGCAATTGATTGTCGAAGAAAAACTTGGGCTGCTTGATGAAAGATACAAATCTTTGTTTTTGCAGTAATTTAAGTATATCTTGTCTGAGGGCGCGAATATCGGCCTCAAGCTCGGGATCAATTTTGTGTTGCAGTTGTGGCGTTAATTGATTCTCACGAAACCAGACCTTACTGACTTTCATAACCTCTCCCGATCCCAAGCGGCACCCAACGTGTTGGAGCGCCATTCTATCTGGTTTTTGTTAACTTTGCATCGGTAATTATTGCCATCTGGAACGGATTATGCCAGCGCCGGGATTGCATGATCAGATTGGAATGGGTAAACTCCAAAAGATGTTTATCGTTTCTCTCTCACGTTTCGTATTATTTTATAATTTGATTAAAAGATGGGGATGGCGAAAACTTCATAAAGACTATCTGGTTGGTTGTATTGTTCTTAAGTGCTGTGTGAGGTCTAATAATGACTAATATTGAACGATTCGATCTGTTGACCAAAAAGATGGTATCCATTTGGGATTGGTGTTGTAAGGATGACGCGACTGTCAGGCAACAGGAAGCGGAGCGGATCCGTGATAAGAAGGAGTGGAATCGCCGCATTAGTGACCTTGAGAAACAATTATAGTTTTATTTATATTTGGAGGAGGGTCAGGTATCACTGGATGATTTGGAAACAAATCGTCACGATCCAGAGCTTGTTTGGTTGATGGCGTTGGATCGGGTGTTATGGGGATTTTTCCGAGGCTTGGGTGGGAGCGCGGAATTGCCTACAGAGGTATATCATAATGAAATGGGGTGGATGGTTTTTCCACGGCATCGCCCTTTGGGGAAGACCGTTTATCAAAAACAACCCTTTCATAATCGTAATTATTTACTTTACCATCATATTATTCCAAAAAATGTGAGAGGGAATGAGATAGATGTGATCACACCTGGCACGTTACTGTTGCAAAATTTAAGATTAATCATTGATAATCGATGTACGGTAAAATGTTACCTGGGGAGTTTTGCTGACGGGATCCAACCCGATTGGAACAATATGCCGCATGGAAAGTGTACATGTTCCAAATTGAAAGAGCCGGAAGTCAGGCGTGAGAGTTTACGTCAAGCGTTGGAAGAGGCGCGTGCGTTGCATGCCGATGTGGTGGTGCTACCTGAATTGAGCCTTTGTCCAGAGATGAGGCACTTTGTGTGCGATTGGTTGCAAAACGAACATCACCCCTTTTGCATGGTGGTTCCTGGCAGTTTTCACGAAGAGCCCGACTCGGAAGGTGTACCGGTCAATCGTACCAGGTTGCTGGACGCTCAAGGATATGAAGTTTTGACTCATGAAAAAAGGATTCCTTTCGGAACCGATAAAGTTTGTGATGAGGTGATCAGGCCAGGAAAACGCTTGCGTCTCCTGAGAACTCCTTTGGGTTTGGTAGCGTTGGCTATTTGTCGAGATTTTTTAGAGAAGAGTGCAGCAAACATCGAGCTTTGGGAAATGGTTGCGCCAGATTGGGTCTTTGTCCCCTCCATGTCTCCCATTCAGGGCGTCGGAGCCCATGAAGATCAAGCCCAATTTTTGTCCAACTGTTGCGGGACACGATCTTTGGTACCTAATCAGTGTCCACACGGCACCTACGAACCGATCTACCCAGGAGATGACGGGAATAGCCACGGTTTTGCCAGTTGGCCGGACTTATGGGGGAAATTTCAACTGCAAACCATCGTCCCGACGTCACGTTTGGCGGTGATTCCCATTTGAAGCGAGGAGGGGTGTCCTTTATATTACTACCCCCGCATTTCCTCGCATACTGCGCGGATTTTGAACTCAAGCAGCTATCTTCATTAGAGATTCCGCATTGGCTTGGCGAGCCGTCAGGAGGGCCGTCACGATGGTGCGTCCCCGGCTGGTGAGATGGTAGCGGTGTGTCCCTGGGACCTTTTTGATCAGTCCATGGGCACGCAGCAGGGCCAATTTCCTGGTGACCACCGCCGAGTACCGATGCTCATCCGCCGGAGTTATTGGCTTGCCCGGAAAGAACATCGGACGGAGACGCAGTTGCGAAAGCCATGCACTGTGAACTCGCCACGGCAGACCTGTCTTGCCCCCGGTTGTTTGTAAACGGTCAGTTTCGGATAATGACCCAGGCAACCGACAAGAACATGAGGACAGAACATG
>JADGCN010000140.1 GCA_015228975.1 Magnetococcales bacterium | reverse complement strand
CCGCTTTCGCGAGGATGACAATAACTACACATCCCAAGATAGCTGCGGTTTAATATAATTAATGATAATTATATATAGTTATCTGCTGGGGTGTAAGGGCATGGAATCCAAGGCTTAGCTACTGCTATTCCTGCTAATTTTGGACGGGAGACATGGATGCAGCGCGATCCATCACCTCCATCACCTTTAACACATCCCCCTGATCCTGGTAGAAATGCGGGGCGAAGCGTATGCCACCCGAACGAGAAACCTGTTCAATGTTATTGGCCAGGAAATGACGGTGCAATGCCGTGGCAGCCACTGTTGGATGTTTGAAGACCAGGATCCCCGCCACGCAATGATTGTCATGATCCAGCGGCGTGATCACCACACACCCCCTCCGGGTCAACTCCTGAATGAATGATCGCGTCAAGTGCCTGATGCGTTGCGCCACGGTTTCCATCCCCGCTTCCAATAGCAGGGCGATGCTTTCGGCCAAGGCCGCCGCCCCGATGACGTTGTGCGTTCCCGCCTCGAAACGGAAAATACCATCACGGGGTTCAATCGTGATATTCGTGTAATCCCCGGCGTTGCGCACCGAATGCCAACCCAGGATGCGCGGTTGCACCTGCGACAAGGCCTTGGGGGAGAGATAGAACAGTCCACACCCTTCCGGGGCCAGGAGCCACTTGTGCCCCCCCGCCGCCAGGGCGTCGATCCCCATCCGCTTGACGTCCAAGGAGACAGCCCCCAGGCTTTGCACGGCATCGACGACGAACAGGGTCGCGGTGTTTTTGAGTGCGTCCCCTATCGCCTCCAGATCCACCCCCGCCCCGGTGGCATATTGGACGGAAGAGACGGTCAGCACCCGGGTTCGCCGATTGACCCGCTCCAGGAGCGCCGCCGTCGCTACCCTGTTGTCCGGCAACGAGGGTACCTGATGCACCGTCACCCCTTTTCTGCGGGCGATATCCAGCCATACAACCAAATTGGATGGGAATTCCTGATCGGTGGTCACGATTTCATCCCCGGCGCGCCAATCGAGGCCCAGGGCAACATGGGACAGGGCTTCGGAGGTGTTGCGGGTGAAAGCCACTTCCGCGAAATGGCAACCGATAAGAGACGCGATGGTCATACGCGCCTTTTGCAAAGTCTCCTCCAACTCGGCATAGCGAAACAATTGTTGCCGGGTCATGAAGGTGGCCAGTTGGGTGATGGTGCGGGCGGTACGTTGCGGAATGGGGGAAATACCGGCATGATTCAGGCAGACGGCACCATCGGCACGCAGGAATTCATCTCGGAATGGGGTGGGTTTCAGTTCCATGGTCTCAGCGCAGCCACGTATGAGGAATAGCCGGAACGCCACGAACACCCGCAAGCGTGCCGCATTGAGTTCATGGTAGCTTTAGAGTATTCCTGGTGCAATGATAACTTGGACAACCCGTAAAAATTGCTGCAAGGCTTGAATCCTCATGGATGACGATGAGAACGAGGTTACGTTTGAAGAAAAAAGGATACGCTGGCTCGCCCTGGGCAACAAACATCCCCCCGAATGGCTGGCACGGTATGTCGCTTCGAAAAACGCCTCCGTGGTGGTGGTCACCGGGGGACATGGCGAGGACGTGCCCAGTTCCGCTTACCTGGATGCCATGGACGATGTGCCCTACTGGGCCTTCGCCCTGGCCAAATCCTATCTCGACGACGTCGGGGAATGGCCACTTGTGGGCATGCACGCCGAATACGCCTTGCTGGACTATACCGAACACAAGGATCCCGAACGGGCTTTGATGGAAATCATGACCACGATCAAGCGGGTGTGGCACGATGTGGAGGTCGTCTTCGTCGGCGAGGGCCAACAATGACGGCTTGGTCCCCACTCACACACGGGCATCAACCCGGAAACGTACTCAAACATGGGTATCAAATGACTAAGACAACGGAACAATTTGGCATAGTGCGCATCGACATCGAAGAAAAACAGGACAATTGCTACGCCATAACCAGCAAAGACATGCCCAGTCTCCATCTCGCCGGCGAAAATGTTGACAAGCTGTTGCAGGACATCCCGGGATCCATTGAACTCCTCTTCGAATTGAATTATGGCATGAAGATACGTGTCGGCAGCGTCATCCCGGGTGATGAGATCGTCAAAAAACGCCCCCGTACCCTGGATCGCGTCATGTGGGCGTTTACCGTATTGGAGTCGTGAAAATCATGGCTGTCAACCGCGACTATTCGCAGATTGAATTGCATGATGTCCTCAAGGATCGTTTCGGCCTCAGACCCACCTGGTTTCGCACCAGTACCAGCGAAATATGGGTCAACGACAAAGGGGTCAACATTCAAATTCCCGATCCTGTTGGCGTGGGCTATCACTATTGGCTGTACTGGGACATCATCCACCGCGTTGAAACCATCCTGATGGAAAGTTGAGGGAGTTTTATTACGTGGACACCATCGCGTCACCCTTCATCGATATCATCGCCGGGGCTCGACCCAATTTCATGAAGATCGCCCCCATCATCCAAGCCATGGAGGCACGAAAGAGACAAGGGGGACGGTTGAACTATCGCCTGGTGCATACCGGACAACACTACGATGCCCGCATGTCGGGCGATTTCTTCACTCAATTGTCCATTCCGCACCCCCATGTCAACCTGGAAGTGGGATCTGGCAGCCAGGCGGAACAAACCGCCGCCATCATGCTCGGCTACGAACGGGTGCTGCACGCACAATCTTGCCAGCTCTGTCTGGTTGTCGGTGACGTGACGTCCACCATGGCGTGCGCGATCGTGGCGCAAAAATGCCTGGTCCCGGTGGCCCACGTCGAAGCGGGAATCCGCTCGGGCGATTGGGGCATGCCCGAGGAGATCAATCGCCGGGTCACCGATGCCATTACCAACTTTTTCTTCACGACGAGTACCATGGCCAACGACCATATCCGCAACACCGGGGTCGATGCAGAGCGTATTTTTTTCGTCGGCAATACCATGATCGACACCCTGTTGGCCAACCTGCCGCGACTGCGCCCCCCCCCGTTCTGGGAATCGTTGGCCTTGCAGCCCCGGTCTTATCTGGTTCTCACCCTGCATCGCCCATCCAACGTCGACTCCAGTGCCACCTTGTCCCGCCTGCTGCACACCATCGGCGCGCAATCCCGTGGCCTGCCCATCATTTTCCCTGTTCACCCGCGCACCGCCAAGATGCTGCGTAGCCTGGACTCCCTACCCGAACATCTGCACCTGGTGGAACCGCAACCTTACCTGGAATTCAATCATCTGGTTCGCCACGCCAAGGCGGTCATCACCGATTCGGGCGGCATCACCGAAGAGACGACTGTATTGGGAATCCCCTGCCTGACCTTGCGCAACAGTACCGAACGACCGGAAACCATCACTTTGGGAACCAACGAATTGATTGGTACCGACCCTGCCAATCTGAAGCCTTATCTGGATCGTCTCTTTGCAGGGCAGTGGAAACAGGGTGAGATTCCGGAAAAATGGGATGGCAAGACGGGGGAACGCATTGTCGCCATTCTGGAACGTTTGTATGCGCCGTAAGAGATCGTGCGCCGAACGATCAGGGGGCCTGCTGCAACCAACGGATGGATCGTTCGGGACCAGGTCTCAGGGTAATCACCGTGATTTCCGGGGGAGACGCGATGCGGATGGGTGGTCCCCAGGTGCCGATACCACGGCTGATGTAATAGTTGCCGCCCCAGGGTGTTTGGCGCAAACCTGACAAAACGCCATAATTCAGGGTCACCAGCACCCCCAACGGCAAAATTTGGCCCCCATGGGTATGGCCCGACAATCCCAGATCAAAGCGCCCGGCGAGCTGCGCAGGCCACAAAGGTTGATGATAAAGTAACAAAACACTGTCGCCGGGCTTTGCGCGCCAATGGTTGATGACAAGTTCCCGGGTCGGGGTGACACTGGGATCATCCACGCCCAGGAGCGCAAAACCTTCAAAGGGGATCATTTCATTCCTGAGAACGCGAAAACCGCTCTGCTCAATTAGCGTGATCGAGCTTGAGAGCCCGGCTAGATATTCATGATTGCCGAGTACGGCCCATTTGCCCAGGGGGGGCTGAATGCTCCGCCAATCCTCGACCCAGGAATCCCGCACCCCGGCGCCGAAGTCGATGAAATCCCCCGTCTCCACGATCATATCCGGCTTTTCGTGACGGATCAGGCGCAACAATTGCTCATGGCGGGCTTGCAAGACGAAGTTGCCGTAGTGGGCATCGGAAAAATGCACGATTGTGAGCGGCGCGGCCCCCGGGGGCATGGCGGGAACCGTCATCTGCAAGCGCGATACGGTAAACCGCCCGGCTTCATAATAGCCATAAAGGTTGGCCAACAGGGTCAGAGCTACGTGAATAAGAAATATTTTCTTGTTCTTTTGCCAACAAAAGCCGCCACCCCGGCGCTTCCACAACTTGGTGACCCCCTCCAGGCCAAATATTGAAATTTCAACACAAAAAAATAATAATATGAAACCCAACCAGAGGGATCCTGTTCTGAACAATAATTGCCCAGCCAACAACCAATCCAGCTTCGATACCGTTCTGGATAGTGGAATGCCACCCCAAAACAGGGCGAGCAGGGAAAAAACGAACCATTTCGAACGCGCACCCGGATTAAAAATATTGTTTATTTTCAAGAACAAATGAACATGGTACAAACTGAATACGAGCATCACGAGCGAAAAATAAATCGCACCCATCGTCACCTTCCTGAACTGTTTTTACGCACCTCATAACCCGAACAGGCGCTCCCGACATCGGCTCGGGTTGCGGCAACCGGGCCAAGCATGGCACGTTTCCACCCTTTACAACAGGAAATGTGACGACCAGTTAATACAAGCCTGAAACGGTATACCGTGATGAAGAATTCCCAAAAAAAGGAGATGAAAAAGATAAAAACCTGCATTGCCAATCACTTGTTTTTTTCACTGTCGCAGATGGTGCTATCGTTAAAATTTTTATGGGATAATACTATGATATTATTAGATAAACTACCAATGCATTTTTTTTTCGGTCTTTCCTTGTATCTTGGTGGGGATTGGCGTAAAAAAGCCCGATCAGAGAGGTCGTCCCCGATGATTCTTTAAGAAGTCACGGCGATCCTTGCTCCCGGTGCCGTCGCCAATGCATTCATACGGGTGGCAGCATGATGGCAGTGCCATCGGTCCTTAAGGGATATTTCTCAGGCCCCAGTCGCCTGAAATCCCCCGGAGTCCAAGGACAACTCATGCAACCCGAGGCCTCAGCCGACCGTGGATCGGCCGGAAAATCGGGTGGGCAGTGCGTCAATTTCGGAATGGGGGCGTGTTTTGTTTATGTCGTTGAAGGGGTCCAAATTCATGAATTCCAGGTGGCAGACGATCTATACCATCGGCCATGGTGACATGTCGCTCGATACTTTTGTTGAAATCTTAACCTATGTTGATGCCCAGACCCTGATCGATATCCGTTCCAATCCCAACGGTTCCAACTACCCCTTCTGGTTCCACGAAACCAACCTCAGGCCCGTGCTCAACGATATGGAAATCATCTATCATCTGGGTGGAAAACACCTGGGTGAACGGGCACCCATGCACATCGACCGGCATTGGGGCCTGCAAACACCCGATAAAATGGCCTACGCCCACCACATGGAATCGGGAACCTTCGCCACCGGTATCAAATTATTGCTCAACCTTTCCTTCCGCTTCGGTACCGTGATCATGGGGGCCCCCACGCATCCCAATCAGTGTCACCGCTCTCTGATCGCCGACTACCTCACCTTTCAAGGTCATCGCATCATCCATCTGGTGGAAGGACGCGGCTTCATCGAACATCAACCCCACCCCACCCTCAGGCGCAGCGCTCACGCCCTGATTTACGATCAACAACCCGAATCGGCACCCAGTTATATGCCCCTGCATTGATTGCACAACAATCGCAAACCTTGATACCAGAGACGATTACCTTGATTTCTCGTATCATGACATGAGTGTACCATGAAACCAGACATCCCCCTCGAAGAACGTATCATCTTCGCCCTGGATGTGGACAGCCCCGATGAAGCCCGAAAATGGCTGGATCGCCTGGGGACACATGTACGGTTTTACAAGGTCGGCCTGCAATTATTCTTGGCGGGAGGGCTGGGACTGATCGAAGAAATCTCCGCACGCGGCCACAAAGTCATGGTGGACCTGAAACTGTTCGATATCGACAAAACCGTAGAACTAGCCGTCCGCGAGTTGGCCAAACATCCCGTCACCTACACGACAGTACACGGACCCGAATCCATCGTCCGCGCAGCCGTGGCCGCCAAGGGCAATTCCATGCGCATCCTGGCGGTAACCGTCTTGACCTCGTTTGATAAACACGACCTGGCCGATCTGGGACTCCCGGGTGTGGAGGTGGAACAGTTGGTGTTAAGCCGTGCCAGACGCGCCATGGAAGCAGGTTGCGACGGGGTGGTGGCATCGGGACTGGAAGTCCAGCGTATGCGCCAGCAGGTGGGCGATGGCTTTTTAATCGTCACTCCAGGAATTCGCCCCGGATCATTCGCCGATGCCGATGGTGGTGATGAGCAAAAACGTGCGACCACCGCTTTGTCGGCCATCCGGGCCGGGGCTGATCATGTCGTCGTCGGACGCCCCATCAAAAACGCCGCCGATCCCATTGCAATAGTCCGCCAATTGCAAAATGAAATCGTCCGCGGCTTGCAACAGCCGGTCTGACGCATTGGGGGACCTGGAGTCAGACCACCACTCGGACTGGTTTTTCTTCATCCGGCCTGAAGGGGGGGATCTCCTCACGCAACCTTTCGAGAAACAAATACTTGGCCATGTCTTCATGGGTATGCAATCCAAGTCGTGTGTTTCAAACGCGATAAGGTTGGACGGTGTCGGACGATGTGGGGTAGTATAGCCGGGAGAATCGGTGGATCCACCCGGGAGGAAGCCAACACCATGTCACTCATGTTCGATTCGCTGGCCTACGCCAAGAAGTTGAAGGCCGCCGGGATGCCTGAAGCCCAGGCGGAGATACAGGCCGAAACCATCATGGAATGGATGGATGACAAGCTGGCCACCAAGGTGGAACTGGACGTGGTGCGTGCCGACTTGAAGCGGGATATCAAAGAACTGGATGTCAAAGCCGAAACCCGATTCCGAGAGATGGATATCAAAGCCGAAACCCGATTCCGGGAGATGGATGCCAAGGTTGAAGTCACAAAAGCCGAGATCAAACGGGATCTCAAGGAACTGGAGGTCAAGCTTGAGACTATCATCAAAACAAGCAACCTTGAATTACGTAAGGAGATTGAATCCGCCAAAGTAGATACCATCAAATGGACGGCAGGGATGTTCGTCGCGCAAACCGCACTGATTGTCGGCGCGGTATTCGCTGTCATGAAGATGAACCATCCCAACCCGCAACCCGCCGGGTATCACACGCCACCCTTCCAGGAAATGCGGTTGCCGGCACCATCCGTAACCGTATCCCCGGCACCCGCATCATCGACAGCGGCACCAGCGCCCACGAACGCTCCACCATCACGCTGACAACCTTTTATGGCAAAGAAATTTTGAATGTCACCACGGCCTCGTCGTGCTGACACCTGCAACAAAGCCGGGGATTGGGAAGGCATCGACAGCAGTACGATTCCCCAATAACAATGACGTTTCAGGTTGCATCGTGACTTGCAATGATTTCAAGAGTAAAGACACATAAACAGAGGCGATGGGAAAACAAACCACTCGTAATCCATGAAATACGCATGATGATCTTCGTAGACGCCGATGCCTGTCCGGTAAAGACCGAGGTGATGCGGGTCGCCGAGCGACATGGCTTGGTCGTTACCATGGTCAGTAACCAGCGCATGCGACTACCTGTACATCCACTGCTGAGGATTCAGGTTGTCGCCGATGGTTTGGACAAGGCGGACGATTGGATCGTCGATCAGGTACATCCGGGTGATATCGTCGTCACTGCGGACATTCCCCTCGCTTCCCGCTGCCTGGGCAAAGGGGCGCGGGTCATCGGTCCCACGGGAAAACCTTTCGATGACGATGGGATCGGCATGGCTTTGGCCCTGCGCGACCTCAACGCCCATCTGCGCGATACCGGGGAGATCCGGGGGGGCGCACCTGCCTTCAACAACAAGGATCGCTCACGCTTCCTGCAATCCCTGGAACAAGTCATTCAATCCCGCAAACGCGGTCAATAACGCTCCACCCTAACCATCGTCGTATGGCCACCTGATCATTCCCTGCCGATGAAGAAAGGTTTGTAGCTGGACTCGGGACGGAGCATTCCCTGCTCAAGAGACGCTAAAAGCACCCCCCTCGCCTGCGGCAAACGCCCCTGAAGTGGCAAATAGTTGGTATAATGATCATAGCGCGGCAAGCCGCAACCAAACGAAAGGACAGGCGTTCCACTTTCCGTCCGGTTATGCTGAAGTTTCCAGACACCAGCAGCCAGCCAAAAGGGGAACGCCATGGAAGCATTTTTATCGAAACACGCGAGTGATGTCACCGGCACGCTTTCCGGTTTTGATCGTTTGGTTTTTCGCGGGACGTTGCGCGGGTTGGCATATGCGAGTGGGATGAACTCTTACCTCCATGCTGCGGGGGTGCTGCTGAAGGACTTCAAAGTGTTTTGATTCAGTTGGAATCGGACATTTTCCTTTGTTTGATAAGCTACATACAA